>CAYQWO010000009.1:8202-23519 GCA_964421095.1 uncultured Syntrophaceae bacterium | reverse complement strand
CCGGTAGAAGCGATAGGAGAAAAAGGCGACGAACCCGACAACCAAAACTACAATCCCGGCTCCATACAGGATTCGCAGGAAAAAAGGGACCGGCTGATCTCTAAAGGAGATCCGGGAGTGGATCGGGCCCAGCAAGATGGGGGAGGTTTGAGCAGATCGGTCATGGCATTTGATGCACGAGGGGGTAACTCCCTGTTTTTGAGGATGCCCGGCATTGCCTGGATGACAGTTGCCGCATACTCGCGTATCATACTCCGTCCCCAGGTTGACCTTCCGATGGCCGGTGATGCGGTAGGTCGCCAGGGTGGCCAGAAATCCTCTGGGAGGTTCGGCTTGCCAATGGCACTTGAGGCAAGCAGCCGGAAGATGGATAGTATTCACAGGGGATTGAGGGTCATTGATTTTCCGGACGTAATGTGAGCTATGGCAGTCTTGGCATTTGGGCGCGCCTTCTGCGGTACTCTCCAGAAGTATGCCATGGGCCGTTTTTTTGTAGGCCTCCGCAGCATCTGGGTGGCAAGATCCGCACCCCACTTCCGTAAAGCCTTCGGCTGGATGAAAGTTGGGTTTTGCCTCCTGATGGCAGTCCGTGCAGGCCATCCCGGCAACGCCGTGCACCGAGGCCTTGAAGGCTTCCTCGTTCACGTAGAGAGAGAGGAGTGATCCGTCCTTTTTCCCTTTGCTGAGTAATGGGCTCTGGTGGCATTTCAGGCATTCGGCATTCTCTGCCGTCGGTGCAGCAACGGCCCAGAAAAAGAAGAAAGCAAAAAACGGGAGCCATAACCATCTTCTTATGAACCCAAACGGGCCCTGCCCCTTCATCTTATCTGCGTTCCTTTCCTCCGGTCTCCCGGCCAGAGTCCTCCGCATAATCATAATCTGACACGGAGACGCGGTGACACCAGGATGCGGGGATTCTTCTTCCCTCCGCCTCTCCCCTTCTCCGCGTCGCCCTGTCACTGGTCACATGGATTGCGCCACCAGTTCGCTCAGGTCGAAGGAAGCCATGGATTCCTCCAGCCCTTTCTCCTTGATCCCATCTCCGATCATCGTGAGGCAGTACGGGCAGGCGGTTCCCACCCATTCCGCCTTGGTTTGGACGGCCTGTTCTGTGCGCATCTGATTGATGCGGGTCCCAATCTTCTCCTCCATCCACATCCGTCCGCCGCCAGCCCCACAGCAGAAGCTGCGGACGCGGTTGCGTTCCATCTCCACCACGCGCAGCCCCGGGATCGCCCGCAAGACTCTGCGCGGCTCTTCAAAGATGTCGTTGGCCCGCCCTAAGTAACAGGAGTCATGATAGGCCACCACCTTATCCACCGGCTTGGTGAGTTTCAATTTTCCGCTTCCCAGGGCATCAGCGAGAAATTGAGTGTAGTGGATCACATCGTAATTTCCCCCAAATTGGGGGTACTCATTCTTCAGGGTGTTAAAGCAGTGGGGACACATGGTCAGGATTTTCTTTACTCCGTAATTTTTCAAGACTTCCATGTTCGCCTGAACCAGCGTCTGGTAGAGATATTCATTGCCGATGCGCCGGGCGGAATCCCCGCAGCATCCTTCCTCGGTGCCCAGGATAGAGAATTTGGCCCCGCTGGCCTTGAGAATCTTCACCAGGGAAGTGGCTACCTTCTTATTCCGGTCATCGAAACTGCCCGCGCACCCCACCCAGAAGAGGAAATCCACGTTGCTCTCTTCGACCATGGTTTTCAGTTCCAGGCCTTTCGCCCAATCCGCGCGGAGCCCCAGGCCCACGCCCCAAGGATTGTTATTATTTTCCATGTTCCGGAAGACCAGCTGGACTTCCGGGGGAAAGCGGCTCTCCATCAGAACTAAGTAGCGGCGCATCTCTGATAACTTATCCACGCAGGGAATGAAAACGGGGCAGACCATGGCACAGGCCAAACAGTTCGTGCAGGCCCAGATCACATCCTCTGGAATAACGGCATCCCCGATCAACGGTTTACACCCTTCAGCTTTCGGGTCTTTTCCCCGGAGGATCATCGCCCCCTTCTCTTCCATGTGGGCCCGGAGAGAATCCCAATTTTTCTTGGGAGCCAGGGGCTTGCCGCTCTGGGCAGCTGGACAATGCTCCAGGCAGCGCCCACACCGAGTGCAAGCATCCATGTCAAAAAGCTGCTTCCAGGTGAGATCTTCAACCTTAGAAGCCCCAAAGCTCTCGGCGGTCTCAAAATCCAAGATGGGCGGCAGAGCTCCCCGAGAAGTCAATGCCCGCAGGTAGATGTTTGCGGGAGCGGTAACAACGTGTAACAACCTCGAATAGGGAATGTACGCAATGAAGCCCAAGACCAAAAACAGGTGCAGACGCCAGAGCAGCCGATGAAAAAGGACGTGATTGGACTCAGAAAGGCCGCTGAAAAATTGGGAGAAGACCCACCCCACGGGTGTCCAACCAACCCAGTCGGGCTGGGTCCTGGCAATCCGCAGCCCTTCCACGCAGAACCCCAGTCCAAAGATTCCCAGAAGGAGCAAAAGGGCGACCAGGTTTCCCGGGGAACTGTCGTATGTGAGAGTTTCAGGTTTTTTTACATAACGCCGGTAGCAAGCCATGGCCAGGGCCACGATTCCTAAAGATCCCGCTAAATCGAAGATCAGCGATATAGGGAACGCTAGCCCCCGGGGTAAAGTAAAGTTAGCCTGGGTGATGACGATGATAATGAAAGGAATCAGGAACCCATAGAAGAGAAACAAATGCATGACGCCTGGATAGCGATCCACCAGCATGCGCTGGTGACCCACCACATAGGCCCAAAGCGAGATCAACCGCTCCTTAGGTCGATCGGTACGTTTCTCCGGCTTTCCCAAGCGCCAAAGCCTGAAGCGGCGGTAGAGCCCATAGGCGAATACCACCACCACTACAAAAAGCAGGAGAAGATCGAATGAACTGAACATCTCAACCCTCGATTCTGAGAGCGCCGGTGGTGAAAATCACCGGCCGCCTCCCATGAAGAGGGACTCTTGCCCTCTCCTTCTCTATCAGGAAACTCCCTCAAGCGAGACCGAGGAGAAAAGTCTTTCCGCGGGATGAAACCGAGTAATTTTCCCAGATTAGCCCGGGCGCTTCCACGAGGGGGCGCCTGCTCTCCAATCAACTCTCGGCCAGGAGCTTTTTGAATTCTTCAGTCAGAACCGGCACCACCTTGAAAAGGTCTTCCACGATTCCATAATCCGCCTTCTGGAAAATGGGGGCGTCCGGATCCTTGTTAATGGCCACGATGACTTTAGAGGAACCCATCCCGGCCAGGTGCTGGATGGCCCCCGAGATCCCGCAGGCGATGTAAAGATTGGGAGTGACCACCTTCCCGGTCTGCCCCACCTGATCCCCATGGTCGCGCCATCCGGAATCGACGGCGGCGCGCGAGGCTCCGACCGTGGCATGGATGACGTCGGCCAGTTCTTCCAAGACCTTGAAGTTTTCCGGTCCCTTCATCCCTCGGCCGCCGGAAACGATGATCTCCGCCTCCGTCAAGTCCACCTTGGCGCCAGCCGCTTTGACAATTTCCACCACCGCAGTCCTCAAGCTAGGGGGATCGATCTTGGCCTCCACCTTGATTGTCGCTCCCTTCTTGACCCCATCGGGCGGGACCATTTGCAAAACGTTAGGCCGGACCGAAGCCATCTGGGGCCGGGAGACCGGGCAGGTCACTTCGATAAAAGCCTTGCCGGCATATACGGGGCGCTTGGCAATCATCACTCCATCGTCCCCGATGGATAGCCCCGTGCAGTCCGTGGCCAGGCCAGTCTGCAGACGGGTGGCGATCCTCGGGGAAAGATCCTTGCCAATCACCGTGGCCCCGCACAGGAAGATGGACGGTTGATTTTCTTTTAAAAGATTTGTCAGGACCGTCGCATACGCATCCGTTGTGTACTGGGCTAAAAGGGGGGCATCCACCCAGTAGACTTTGTCAGCATATTCCGCCAATCGGCCGGTCAATCCTTCAACCCCTGAACCCAACAGGACGGCCACCAGTTCTTCCCCCATCTTCTCGGCCATTTTCTTTCCCTGGCTGAGAAGTTCAAAGGTAATCTTTCTGATGTTGCCGTCTTTGACTTCTGCAAATACCCAAATTCCTTTGGCCATAGATCATCTCCTTTTTAAAGTCCGAATTCTAAATCAAATTACCTTCGCCTCTTCCCGCAAAAGCTTGACCAAGTTTTTAGCGGCATCCAGTATTTCGCCCGAAATGACCTTTCCGGGAGGCCGGGAAGGTGGTGGAATGTACCTCAAAATTTTGGTTTTCGAACCTGCCGCCCCCACCTGATCCGCCGGGAGCCCCAGCGAAGCCAGATTTATGGGCTTCACTTCCTTTTTCTTTGCTTTCATGATCCCGGGAAGGGAGGCGTACCGCGGCTCGTTCAGTCCTTTTTGGCAAGTGAAGACAGCGGGCAAATTTACTTCGACCACTTCCCTACCCCCTTCAACCTCGCGCTCCACTTTGGCCTTTTTCTGATCCGGGAAGAGCTCCAATTTCGTGATCAGGGTGGCATGGGGGAGGTTCAGAAGTTCAGCCAGGGATGGCCCTACCTGCGCCATGTCATCATCGACTGCCTGTCTCCCGCAGAGGATGAGGTCAAAGGTTTCTTTTTTGATGACCTCGGCGAGGGCTTTGGCAGTGGCAAAGCCGTCTGCGCCCTCGAAAACTGGATCGTTCAAATGGATCGACCGATCCGCACCCATCGCCAAGCCGGTCCTCAGGGCTTCCACAGCCCGGGCCGAGCCCATCGTCACCAGAATCGCCTGGCCGCCAAATTTTTCTTTGATCCTCAAAGCTTCTTCAACGGCGAACTCACAGTAAGGGTTCATGACATACTTGATGTCCTCGGTCACAATTCCCGATCCATCCGGCTTAATCTTGATCAGAGTTTCTGTATCGGGTACCTGCTTCATACAAACAATGATGTTCACCTTAAACCTCCTTTACCTTTTGAATGAGCTTACGGAGTGGTTGATGCCCCGGCTAATAATTCTTCCTCGCCTCTTCGGTCATCATGCCCCGAATAAAAACATCGCTGATCTGCAGGGCAGCTTCGCTGATGCTGTGTTTCTTTTTGGTGGAGAGGACCCAGTAACGGGCCATCTCATCCACCGCCCCAAAAAGAGCTCTTTTAATGACTCCCGGGGTAAGGTCCTTCCGAATCAAGCCCTTTTCTTGTCCCTCAATCACCACGGAACGAATCAAGTTAAGGTATTCGATGAAAGGCTTGTTCACATATTCTTTCATGAATTTGCTACTCTGTCGTACTTCTACGCCCAGAACTTCAGCAAGATGTTGTTGTCTGGAGACAATGGATAAATGGGTGATCGCAAACTTCCTGATCTTCTCCAGGGCATCTTTTTCTTTTTCCAGTTCTTTACGCATGTTCTCCACGATTCTCCCGAATTCTTCCTCGAACAGAGAGATGAGAATATCATCCTTATTTTTGAAATAGAGGTAGATGGTTCCATCCGCCACGTTTGCTTCTTTGGCGATCTCTGAAACTCGGGAGTTATAGAATCCCTTCTCGGCGAAAACCTTGATAGCAGCCCGGATGATTTTTTGATGCTTATTTTCGTCTTTCATAGTAATTTGAATTAGTTAAATAATTTGAATATCAAGAGCGATTGAGAAAATTATTTCCCCTCCTGTTTCCACAGTTGTCCCCAAAGAGAAAGGATGGAGATTTACTGAATGATCATTCATTCAACAGCTTTTTAGCACAGCCCCTCTGGGCTGTCAAGTTTTTTTTAAAAAAGAGTACGAGAAAATAAAGGAGGGAATCCCTTCAGCGCTCGAGAGAGAACTTGTCCGTTTTTGCGGAGAAGGTCACAGGATAATGGCCGCTGTAACAGGCCAGGCAAAAGCTATTGCTCGATTGGGGCATGGCCCCTACCATTCCTTCCAGGCTGAGATAGGCTAAACTGTCTAATCCGATATATTTTCGAATTTCTTCCACCGAGCGGGAAGAGGCGATGAGCTCTTGCCGGGTGGGAAAGTCAATCCCGTAATGGCATGGGAATCGATGGGGAGGGCAGCTTACCCGCATGTGTATTTCTTTTGCCCCGGCTTCCCGTAAGGCTCTAATTCTTGTCCGGCTGGTGGTCCCCCGGACGATCGAATCTTCGATGACCACCACCCTTTTCCCCCGGAGCAGGTCCCGCACAGGGTTCAGCTTGATTTTGACTCCGAAATCCCGCACGCTCTGGGAAGGCTGGATGAACGTCCGGCCTACGTAATGGTTGCGAATCATGCCCATCTCAAAAGGAAGGCCCATTCGTTCCGCAAATCCCAGGGCGGCATAGTTTCCCGAGTCGGGAATGGGCATGGCAAAATCGGCCTCGGCAGGGCTCTCCTCGGCGAGGCGGGCCCCCAACTTTTTCCGCACCAGGTAAACATTCTCCCCGAAAATATTGCTGTCCGGCCGGGCAAAATAGATGTACTCAAAAATGCAGAAGGCCGGCTTGACTTTCGGGAAGGGCTGCTCCGAATGGAGTCCATCCTTGTCGATCAACACCACCTCGCCGGGGCTTATATCTCTTAAATACTTGGCCTGGACCAAATCCAGGGCGCAGGTCTCCGAGGCCAGGACAAAGCTTCCGTTGATCTCACCCAGACAAAGGGGCCGGAATCCATGGGGGTCTCTGGCCCCGACCAGGGCATTCTCCGTGAGCAGGACAATAGAATAAGCCCCCCGGACCTGGGAGAGAGCTTGAATGGTTTTTTCCATATACCCCGTCTTTTTCGACCGGGCGATCAAATGGACGAAAATCTCGCTGTCCATGGTGGATTGGAAGATCGACCCCCGGGCCTCCAGCTTATTTTTCAGCTCCCAGGCATTGACCAGGTTGCCGTTGTGGGCAATGGCCAAAAAACTCTGGGCATGTTGCACAAGAAAGGGCTGGGCGTTCTTTAGCAAAGAGGAGCCGGTGGTAGAGTAACGTACATGCCCCACAGCCACATCTCCGGAAAGCGCTTGCAGCTTGTCCCAGGCGAAGGCATCGGCCACCAATCCCATTCCTTTGTGACTCTTCGGTTCACCACCGTCTGAAGTGACAATCCCCGCACTTTCTTCCCCCCGATGCTGGAGCGCATAGAGGCCGAGGTAAGTGAGGTTGGCGGCTTCCGGATGACCGAAAATCCCGAAAACCCCGCATTCCTCTTTGGGCCGATCAATCGACCCAGGATTTATCCCAAGAGGAAAAGGACAATTTCCCCCCATCGCCTTTTCCTTATTCTCCTTTCCTTCTTCTTCCATCTTCTTCATTCTTCTTTTCCGGCATTGGCTGACTTTTTTCTGCCTTAGGCTGCCGGGTCTTTGGAGTAACCGCTAACTGATTAAAGGCAATTGCTCATTCCTTATTGCCTTTTCATGATATTCCTGGAGAGATTTGACCTGAACCTCTTCCTTTAGAAGCGCCTCAATGCCGTTGACGGAGGCCGCGGCCCCCGAAATGGTCGTGATCAGCGGCACGTTGTGGGCCACAGCTACAGCCCGGATGGAAACCTGGTCCCGCTTGGGGCGATGGCCTGTCGGGGTGTTAATGATCAGGTCGATCGCCCGGTTTTTGATCAGGTCCACGATGTTCGGCCTCCCCTCGTGCACCTTATAAACAAGATCGACGGGAATCCCGCTCTGGGAGAGGACTTTGGCCGTTCCCCGCGTAGCTACGATCTGGAAACCAAAGTCAGAAAGCTTTTTGGCGATGAAAATGATAGCCCGCTTGTCCCTGTTTCTTACGCTGATAAAGACCCTTCCTTTCTTGGGGAGGATTTGCCCGGCAGCCAGTTGCGCCTTGGCAAAAGCGATGCCGAAAGCATGGTCGATGCCCATGACTTCTCCCGTGGACTTCATCTCCGGCCCTAAAATCGTATCCACTCCCGGAAAACGGTTGAAGGGAAAAACTGATTCTTTCACCGAGACATGCTCCACCTCTACCTCACGGGTAAAGCCCAGTTCTTTTAAAGTCCGGCCTACCATCACCTTGGCTGCCAGTTTGGCCAACGGAACGCCTGTTGCTTTGGAAACAAAGGGAATGGTGCGCGACGCGCGCGGGTTGACCTCGAGTACGTAGACTACATCGTTGCGGATGGCGTATTGAATGTTCATCAATCCTTTGACCTCTAACTCTTTGGCTAAGACGTAGGTATTCTCTCTTATTCCTTCGATTAATGGGTCACTGAGGGTATACGGCGGCAGGACGCAGGCGCTGTCCCCGGAATGGATTCCTGCTTCCTCGATGTGCTCCATAATCCCGCCGATGACCACTCTCTCTCCGTCCGCGATGGCATCCACATCGACTTCAATGGCTTCCTCCAGAAACTTGTCGATGAGAATGGGATGCTCGGGAGAGGCCTTCACGGCATCGCGGATGTAGCGCTCCAGGCTCTCCTCATCGTAAACAATTTCCATGGCCCGCCCGCCCAGGACATAGGAAGGCCGCACGATCACCGGGTAGCCCACTTCTCTGGCCACGACCCGGGCTTCTTCGAAGGAGGTGGCCGTCCCGTTTTGCGGCTGCACAAGCCCCAGCTTCCTGATCAGGTCTTTAAAGCGTTCCCGGTCTTCCGCCCGGTCGATGCTGTCCGGCGTGGTCCCCAGGATGCGCACTCCAGCCTTTTCCAAAGGGACCGCCAGGTTTAAGGGGGTTTGCCCGCCGAATTGTACGATGATACCTTCGGGTTTCTCTTTTTCCACGATGTTCAGCACATCTTCTCGGGTGAGGGGCTCAAAATAGAGTCGATCGGAGGTATCATAATCTGTGGAGACCGTCTCCGGATTACTGTTCACCATGATGGTCTCATACCCTTCTTCGCGCAAAGCAAAAGAAGCATGAACGCAGCAATAATCAAATTCGATTCCTTGCCCGATGCGGTTGGGCCCTCCCCCCAAAATCATCACCTTCTTCTTGCTCGCGGGGCGTACTTCATCTTCCGACTCATAGGTAGAATAGTAATAGGGGGTATACGCTTCGAATTCGGCGGCGCAGGTATCCACCAGCTTGAAGGTCGGACGAATTCCCTTATCTTGCCTCCATTTCCGGATGGTCATTTCATCAGATCCCAAAAGATGGGCCAGCTGGACATCCGAAAACCCGTACTCCTTGGCCTGTTGCAGAAGCTCCCGGGGTATTTCGGGAAGCCCTTGGCCAGCGGTTCGATACTGTTGAATCTCCTCCTCAAAATCGCAGATCTGTTTCATGTTCTCCAGGAACCAACCGTCGATCCTGGTTAGCTCGGCAATATCTGCGGTGGAGACCCCCATCTTTAAGGCCGCGCGCAGGCCGAAGAGGCGCTCGGCTGTAGGCAGGGCCAGTCTTTCCCGGCTCGACTCCGGTGGGGGCTCCCCTTTCCCGTCCCCTCCCAGGCCAAACCGCCCGATCTCCAGAGAACGGATGGCTTTTTGCAGGGCTTCTTTAAACGTTCGGCCCACGGCCATGGCCTCGCCCACGGACTTCATGGAAGTCGTCAAAACAGGGTCGGCGCCGGGAAACTTTTCAAAGGCCCAGCGGGGAACTTTGACCACGCAGTAATCGACAGCTGGCTCAAAAGAAGCCATCGTCTCCCGGGTGATATCGTTGGGGATCTCATCCAGCGTGTATCCCACGGCCAGCTTGGCCGCCACTTTAGCGATGGGGAACCCTGTAGCCTTGGAGGCCAGCGCGGAGCTCCGGGAGACCCGCGGGTTCATCTCGATGACCACCATGCGCCCATTGGCCGGGTTGACGGCGAATTGGATATTCGCTCCGCCCGTCTCTACGCCGATTTCCCGGATGATGGCCATCGCCGCATCGCGCATGCGCTGATATTCCTTGTCGCTTAAGGTTTGAGCCGGGGCCACCGTGATGCTGTCTCCGGTGTGCACCCCCATGGGGTCGAAGTTTTCGATAGAACAGATAATGACGACATTATCCTTGAGGTCCCGCATCACCTCCAGTTCATACTCTTTCCACCCGATGACGGATTCCTCGATCATGATTTCATGGATCAGCGAGAGTTCAATCCCCTGGGCCGACAGATGCTCAAACTCTTCCATGTTGAAAGCGACCCCTCCGCCTGTGCCGCCGAGAGTAAAGCTCGGGCGGATAACCGCCGGCAGGCCAATATGTCCCACCACCTCCCGTGCTTCCTGAAGGTCATGAGCAAACCCGCTACGCAGGGCTTCCAGCCCGATGCGGTGCATGGCTTCTTTAAATAGCTCCCGGTCCTCGGCCTTGCGGATGGCTTCCTGGTTGGCCCCGATCATCTCCACCCCATATTTCTTAAGAACACCCATCTCGGCCACCTGGATGGCCGTGTTCAGGCCTGTCTGGCCGCCCAGCGTGGGGAGAAGGGCCTGGGGGCGCTCCCGCTCCACCACCTTCGCCACGATCTCGGGTGTGACCGGCTCCATGTAGGTCCGGTCAGCCATCTGCGGGTCAGTCATGATCGTGGCCGGGTTTGAGTTAACCAATATGACTTCGAATCCTTCTTCCTTCAAGGCTTTGCAAGCTTGCGTCCCGGAATAGTCGAACTCGCAGGCCTGGCTGATGATGATGGGGCCGGAGCCGATGATCAGAATTTTCTTAATGTCCTGGCGCTTGGGCATTATTCTTTCGAATACCTGTCCATGAGGGTGGTGAATTCGTCGAAAAGGTAGGCGGCATCATGCGGGCCCGCAGAGGCTTCCGGATGGTACTGCACAGAAAAGATCGGAAGTCTCCTGTGCCGCATGCCCTCCAAACTCTGGTCGTTGAGGTTGATATGCGTGACCTCCACCTGGCCCCCGGGAAGGCTATCCATATCTACGCAGAACCCGTGATTCTGGGTGGTAATCTCCACTTTTCCGTTGAGCAAGTTTTTTACCGGCTGGTTCGCTCCCCGGTGGCCGAATTTCAGCTTGTATGTTTTTCCCCCCATGGCCAGGCCCAGAAGTTGGTGACCCAGGCAGATTCCGAAGATCGGTTTTTTCCCCAGAAGGGCCTGCACCGTTTCAACGGCGTACGTCAATGCCGCGGGGTCTCCAGGCCCGTTAGAAAGAAAGATTCCATGAGGGTTCGCCTCGAGGATATCTTCCGGGGTCGTCTGTGCCGGGACTACCAAAACCTGACATCCCCGGCTGGCCAGGTGGCGGACAATATTATGTTTCATCCCGAAGTCCATGGCCACGACCCTGAACTTTTTTGGGACAGAAGGATCGGCCATCTGTCCTTTTCCCCATTCCCAGAGCCTTGCTCCCGTACCTTCCTTCTGGCCCCACTCATAAGGTGCGGAACAAGTAACAGCCTTTACCCAGTCGCTGCCGACCATCGAGGGAGAGGACCGGGCCTTCTGCACTAAAGATTCAGGGGCAAGGTCTTGAGTCGAAAGAACCCCCCGCATTGCCCCAACATTCCGGATGTGCTTCGTCAAAGCCCGAGTATCGACCCCTTCCATCCCCATAATTCCGTGTCGCTGTAGATAGTTCCCGAGGCTTTCTTCCGAACGCCAGTTGCTCGGGAAAGGACAGTGTTCCCTAACCACAAACCCTTCCACCCAGGGATGGGTGGATTCTAAATCCTCCCGATTTACCCCGTAGTTCCCAATCAGGGGGTAGGTCATGGTAACGATCTGGCCTTTGTACGAGGGATCAGTAAGAATTTCCTGGTAGCCGGTCATGGAGGTATTAAATACCACTTCGCCCCAATGTTCTCCCTCCGCTCCGAATGACCGGCCCTCGAAAACCTTTCCATCCTCCAGGGCCAGCAGTGCCCTTTGCCTCTCTCTTGGCATATTCAATTTTCCATCAACCTCTTAGCCAATTCAAGATTCCTCCGGGTGGCGCCGCGTTGAGCCAGGAGAGCCTCCCTCCCGGCCTCCCCCCTTTCCTTTAATTCCTGGGGATGGTCCAAAAGATAGAGACAGCGCTCAGCCAGCTCTGCGGCACTCCGCACCATAACGCCCGCTCCCACGCTCTGCAGGAGCTGGTCGGCGTCGAGGAAATCCTCGATCGAAGGTCCATAGAGCACCACCTTTCCCCAGGCTGCCGGTTCCAGAATGTTCTGCCCCCGCTTGGGAACCAAGCTGGCCCCGCAAAAAACAACTGTCCCTACGCTATAGACTTTAAAGAGCTCTCCGAAGGTGTCCCAAAGCACCACCCTCTTCTTTCGTCGGCCCACTGCCTCAATCTGGCTTCTACGGATAAAGTCATCAATCCCATATTTGCCCAGAAGCCTCTCCACTCGGGGCGTACGCTCCACATGCCGCGGAACCAGCACCAGGATCATCTCCGGATAGCGCCGGCGAATTTCGGAAAAGGCCTGTAAGACGGCCTCCTCCTCTCCTTCATGGGTGCTGCCAGCGATCAAGAGCAGATCCTGCTCATCCACTTCCAGGATTCTTTTCATCTCTTCCCGGAATGCGGGCTCGACGGAGAAGGCGGCTTGGTCGAACTTACAATTGCCGTTGACGAAGACCTTCACCGGATTGGCCCCGATGGCAATGATCCGTTCTCCATCCTGGACCCGAATCATGGACATGGCATCCAAATGATCCAAAACAGCCATCCAGAAAAACCTTGTTTTTCGATATCTGTGGAAGGATCTCTCTGAGATGCGGCCATTGGCCAGCATCGTCTTGGCTCCTTCTTCTTTCACGATCCGCAAAAAATTCGGCCAAAGCTCGGTCTCCGCAAGGATGAAAAGGTCCGGTCGCACACGGCGAATGACCCGCCGGACCACGAAAGATAAATCCAGGGGGAAAAAGAAAGTAGCCGTTGCTTCCCAGGCACGCTCACTGGCAATTTTCTTTCCACTCTCTGTTCCCGTGGAAAGCATCAGGCATCCTTCCGGGTAAGCTTCTCGCAATTGCCGGATCAAAGGGTGGATGGCCGAAACCTCCCCCCCGGAGACAGCATGCACCCAGATCCTCGGCCGTCCCATCATCTTGTCCAACACCTCTTTCGGGATAAAGCCGAGTTTCTGGGCAAAAAGCTTGCGGTTTTTTCCAGAAGAAATCAATCTGGCAATCAGCCAGGGGAGCGCAGCCAGGCAGAAGATCCACAGAAGAAAATTATAGAGAAGATGCACCGGGGGATGAGCCTCTACTCACAAACATCATTCCTTTTGAATGTTTACGAATCTGGGGCGCGACGCAGACCCTCGCTGATCGGTTTGGGCCACCCGGGATTAGCCAGCTTCGCATCCACGGATTTGTTTTCGAATTCTCTCCAGGTCCTCGAGGGTATCCACTTCTTGGGAATCGAACTTCGTTTCCACGACCCGGATTTTATACCCGTGCTCCAGTGCTCTCAGCTGCTCCAGGGACTCGCAACGCTCTAAATCACCCCGCTCCAGCTGAGTAAACTTCAGTAAAAAACCGAGGCGATAGGCATAAGGACCGATATGTTTATAATACCGTGGGGCGATAGAGGCCGATATGACATAGGGCATGGGAGACCGGGAAAAGTAAAGAACGAACCCTTTCTTATCACACACCACTTTTACCACGCTGGGGTTGGCCAGCTCCTCGGCCGTGCGAATGGGATGCACCAGCGCACCCATCTGTAAATCAGGATCAAGCCGAAATGGGCCAACCACCTCGTCGATCATCCCGGGTTCGAAGAGAGGCTGGTCGGCCTGGATGTTCACGATTAAGTCTGCTTCCTCTGCTCGTAAAATCTGGGCCGCTTCGGCCACACGATCCGTTCCCGAGGGATGAGTGGGAGAAGTTTTCACGGCCTCCCCCCCAAAATTTCGCACCCGTTCAAATATGCGCTCATCATCTGTGGCTACGACCAGCCGATCCAGGGAGGGAGAATGGCGGGCCCGCTCATAAACGTGCTGGATCATGGGCTTGCCGCCGATGTCTGCCAGAACCTTTGCAGGAAGGCGGGTTGAGCCATACCGTGCGGGAATGATGCCGTAAATTTTCATATTTTTTAAATTTCACCGCAGAGGTCGCAGGGCGCGCTGAGAGGCATTTAAAATAAAAATGCGAAAAACAAGCCCCGCACTTTTGGCCACTGAAATTGAAAATCTTGGATTATGATTTGATTTTTTCTATTTGAATTTTAATTGGTTTGTTCCCTGCGTTCTTTGCGTGCTCTGCGGTAAATATTGTTAGTTAAAGAACTTCTTTCGCCGCCCGCCGCACCCCTTCGATGATGCGCCGAATCTGTTCCCCGCTCATGCGCACCGAGATCGGAAGGGCAATGGCGCGTTTCAACAGCGCTTCGGACCTCGGCCAGGCATCGGTGCGGTAGGGGGGACAATATCGGATAATATGATTCCAATTGCCGACAAAATGCCAGTTCATGGCGGAAGGGAGGATCTTGGTGTCGATCTTCTCCTTGGCCAGAAATTCATTGAAGGCCTTGGCTGCCTTGGCCTCTGGCAGGAAGAAAGCCAGCGTATCCCCCCCATCCCCGGCAGGGTCCGGCAGATGACGGAATTCCACCCCCGGAATTTCGCCGATAGCTTTCTTAATTTCCGCCTTATTCCTCCGCTGCTCAGCCAAAACAAAATCCAGGCGGGCCAGTTGCACTTTTCCCATAGCCCCCTGGATCTCATTCATCCGGTAATTGAATCCCGTGACGTTGTGAGAATCCTCTCCCCGGGGCAGTTCTGGATTATGCTCATGCCCATGGTCATGATAGTAAGTGGCCCGATCGTAAAGCCGCTTATCATTCGTCGTGACCATGCCGCCTTCCCCCGTCGTGAGCGTTTTCACATAATCGAAGCTATAGGTTCCCAGGGACCCAATCGTTCCGGTTTTTTCCCCATGGTAGCTTGATCCACAGGCCTGACAGGAGTCTTCCAGAACGGGAGTATTTTTCTTCCGCGCGACGGCCATGATTTCATCCATACGCGCCGGAACGCCGAGCATGTGCACGGGGATGATGGCTCGGGTCTTATCCGTAATCTTCGCCTCCAGGTCTCGGGGTTCCATGTTCAAGGACTTGTCCACTTCCGTAATGATGGGAACTCCGCCTGCTTCCAGGATCGCCTCGACAGTGGCCACGAAGGTAAAGGACTGGGTAATAACCTCATCTCCTCGCTGAATACCCATCGCGGCTAAGGCTACCCGCAGGGCCGCAGAGCCGGAGGAAACCCCCAGAGCATAGGAGCATCCCATGTATCGACAAAATTCCGCTTCGAATTCTAATACCCTGAATATATTCTTCCGTTTTTCGTTGAAGCCGTACCGGAATAGGACACCCCGGTCAATGACCTCGGAGACTGCTTCCCGTTCGTCTTTTCCGATCAACTCTGCACCACCCATCTCCCCAACCTCCTAAATAAATCAACGGTCAGCCGTCAGCCATCAGCTTTCGGTTGATCTTTTCCCTGACGGCGGATCGCT
>CAYQWO010000009.1:0-8102 GCA_964421095.1 uncultured Syntrophaceae bacterium | reverse complement strand
ACTTCTGCCAATGAAACAGGGCGTGGGTTGTTTTCCAGGGGGCGGGCCACTTTCACGGCTTCTTCTGCCATTCGGGGAATGACGAATTCCGGAATGCCAAGATCACTCAGTCGCTGGGGGACCCCCAGGTCTTTGGCCAGTCGTCTCACCGTTTCCACGGCCAGAATAGCAGCTTCTTTTACGGAGAGCCCTTCTACCTTTTCTCCCAGCATTTCGGCAATTCGGGCAAATTTCTCCAGAGAAAAGAACGCATTGAATTCCATGACTGCCGGGAGAAGTAAGGCATTGGCTACGCCATGGGGCACCCGGTACATACCGCCCAAAGGATAAGCCAGGGAATGAGCGGCGGTGACGCCAGCATTGGCCAAGCCGATGCCCGCCAGAAGGCTCCCGAAGAGCATATGAGTGCGCGCGCTCAAGTCCGACCCCTGATCCACAGCCTGCCGCAGGCTTTTCCCGATCCGCCGGATCGCTTCTGCGCTGAACATCTCCGACATCGGATTAGCGGCCTTGGAAGTGTAGGACTCGATGGCGTGGGTCAGAGCATCCATGCCCGTGAAGGCGGTAACCGCTGCTGGAAGGCCCAGGGTCAGTTCGGGGTCAAGGATGGAAACCTCTGGATATAAAAATGGGCTATTAATCCCTGCCTTTTTCTTCTCCTCTTCATTGATGAAGACCGCAGTGAAAGTTACCTCACTCCCTGTGCCCGCGGTTGTGGGTACCATCCCCTTTGGCAGGCCAGGCTTGGGAACTTTGTTCAGGCCCTGAAAGTCCCGGGCGCACCCTTCATTGGTCGCTAGAATGGCAGCGGCTTTGGCCGTGTCCATCGCGCTGCCCCCACCCACCCCCAGGACAAAGTCGCATTTCTCCTTTTTGGCTAATTCACCGCACCGGTCGGCCACCTCGGCCCGCGGCTCGGGTTCTACCGCATCAAAAAGAATATGTGGCAATTTTTCCTTTTTCAAGGCCTCAATGATTTTTTCTAAGGAACCGGCTTTGGCAAACCCCGGGTCCACCACCATTAAAATCTTCTTCCCGCCGTGTCTGGTGACGATCGCTCCGGCATCTTCGATGGCCCCGGCTCCAAATATAATCTCCCCTGCAGCCCGAAAGCTAAAAATTCCCACGGCCAACGCCGCTCCTTCTCTCGCTTTTAATCCGTCCCGGGAAGGATCTCTGGTCTCAGAATCAAAGCTCTCTTTTCTTTTGGGATTTGATATATTCTTCCACCCGCTTTTGGACATCATCCGAAAGGTTCAAAAATTTAACACCCATCCCCCGACGCAAATGCGTGCTTTCTTTCCCATATCTATTCGTCCAGATCACTTTGCAAGCCGCTTCGATGGGCTTTCCCCCATCAGACATATGAAGCTTCAAAATGAATTGCTCCCCCAGATCCATCGGATTCGGCGTGCGGATAAACACCCCTCCGGGGGTCAGGTCATCGGCGATGCCCAAAGATGAGTCTTCAAATTCTACCTTTAACATTCCTTCGCCCCGGTCATCCATCCCTCCTTGGATGGTCGGATCCAGGGCTGAAGTTAGGTCCACTCCCGCCCCGGGAACCTTTATCCCCGTTGGCGCTTCAGAGTATTGTCTCTGGATGGCTACCGGTGTAGGCAGCAGTCTGGCTATATGTTCTTCGATGCGGCGGCGCTCCTCTTCGGAGATGCTCTGTAATTGGTTTAAAATATCATCCAGATATCCTCCGTAGCTCTTCCGGATGCTGACCCCCTTGCGCACCTCTTCTTGTAAATAGGCATTTTCAATGGCAATGGAGGCATAATTGCCAAAGATCAAAAGGAATTGCAGGTCGTTCTCGTCAAAACGGCGGTCCCCGTTGATCACCGCCAAGCTGAGTGCCCCGCTCGGCTTGCCTCGTGAAGAGATGGGGATACTCAAAAGGGAAGTGATCTTCCGTTCTCGCTCCTCGTATTTAAAGAAATCTGAGAAATCATTTGCTTCTCCCAGCAATAGCGGACTGCCTTGCTTAAGGGTCTTGCGGGCCACTTCTTTTTCCTCGTAGAGACTCACCTGTTCGTCCTCTGGATGCAGAACGCAGGTGACTTGGGCCTTCAGAATCCCGCTTTTCCCATCCATAAGGAAGATGGTGGACCGGTGCGCTTTAAGGCAGTTGAGAGACTCCCGGGCAATGGATTCCAAGATTGTGGGCAAATCCTTATGGGTACTGATCATGGAGCTGATCTGGAAAAAGGCCGTGACATCCTCCAGGGTGCCGGCCATGTGCTGCAGCTTAATCCTTTGCGCAAAAATTTCTCTCCGCAGGCGGCGCAACTCCCTATTTTTTTTAAGGGTATAGACACAAAAAACGAGGATTAGGATTGCGGATACGATGATGTAGGTATTTAAAAAGGTTATATGCTTGAAAAACTCACGGGGAGAGCCGCGCAACTCCTCAAAATAGTTGATCACGATGAAGAGGGTGAGAATTAGAATAAGAAAGATAGTTATGAGCCAGAGCTGCCGGTCTAGCCTCTCCAGCCTCTCAATATCGTTTATCTCCCTGGAGATCTCATCACCTTTACCGATGGCCTCCCCTTTGGAGAATTTTCCAAAGAATTCCCTTAAATTCACTCATTCACCCGCTTGAAATCAAAGGCTAATTTTGAGAGCTTTCCTCCTGGAAATTTCTCTCTCTGGCGCATTTTCAAAAATCAATTATACTACTCCCTGTTTTCTAAAACAAGCTTCCGGGTTTGGACAGCTGGACCTCCGATTCGAAGGCCCAGTAAAATTCACACCAATAAAGAATGAGAAATCGATGACCCGGTTAGGATTCAGATCCCCCTCCATTTTGGGAAGCACCGTAGCGGAGAGTACCCAATTCTCTAATCAAAATAACCTATTGACTGGGCATGCTACCGGGTCTGCAACTAATTCCCTCTAAACATTATCGGCAATTATAAGTCTTTTCCTAAACGGAAGAATCAGACTGATTTTAAATGAAAAATCGGAGGGACGCTGCGTTTGTGCCTTGACCGGGCGATCATCCCTTTGACGTAGCTCAACTGGGTCTTGGGGAGTTTAATCTCTTCGCTCCTTTCCAGGGAAATGATAATTTTGTCCAGGTCCTCGTACCGAATATTCATCTCTTCCTCATCAGTCTGCCCGGCCCATAAACCTGCGCTGGGGGGACGGTCGATGATGCGCCGGGGGATTTCCAATTCTTCAGCCAATTTTCGAACTTGCGACTTGGTTAAGTCGCCGAGGGGCAAAAGGTCCACACCGCCATCCCCGAATTTTGTAAAGTAGCCCATCAACCTTTCGGATTTGTTTCCCGTTCCGGCAACTAAATAGTTCAATTTGTTGGCGAAATAATAAAGGGCGGTCATTCGCAGGCGGGGCTTGAGGTTGGCCCGGCACACCTCTCCAGCATCCGGAAGCTGGCAAAGGAAGGTATCATAGACCGGTGAAAGATCCACTCGCTCCCGGCGGAGGCCAAAAGCATCGGCCACCAGCAGGGCATCCCGTTCATCTTCCCCCAGACTGTGGCAAGGCAGGAGCAGGGCGAGGACATTGTCTCCCATTGCCCTTTTGGCCAAAACAGCAACTACGGCTGAATCGATCCCCCCGCTCAGGCCCACCAGGACCCCAGCGGCTCCCGCCGCTTCCACCTGGTCACGGACCCAGCGGCTGATCCGCTCACTCAGTTTCATGGCAGCCTTCTCTTCGTGCAAGGGAAAAAATTTCTATTATCATAGACAAAGAAAAGCCTGGTGTCAAAAAAAAGAGGAGATGGCTGAAAAAATTTCCGGTCGCCCGAGGGCATTGCCGGGACGGACAAAGTAGCAAATGGGGATTTCAGGGGTAAGACGATTATTCTTCAATCTTTGTGGAAGTCAAAACGGAAAGCTTGACGGCTCGAACCTTGCGGTAGACCGCTTCCGGACTGCGCTTCTCTCCCCCCACGGTCAAAAGGTCTCCTTCAACAGAAATCCCAAAAAGGCGTTCATTCTCTTGGAGGTAGGGCCGAATGAGTCCCCAGTCCCTCTCTGTCAGGGGAGCGAATTCTCCGCCGTTGAGCTGCTCCTTTTCTAACCGTCCATGGGGATCCCGAACGTAGATGGCTCCCCCGGAGGCCAAAGAGAAAAGGTTGGACCCAGGAAAGGGCATAGATTGCTCATGGAGCTTTCCGTGTTCATCAAATTCCATCCCATTCAGGATGACAAACCCTCCCCCATTGTGAGGATCCCCAGCCATGAAAGCCTCAGCCAAATAGTCCAGACAAGTTCCGTTGATTACCACCCGCGGCTTTCCGACGGCGTTAATCAGGGGCCTGCCGGCAGCGTTCCCCAGCACGTAGACTGTCCCCCCCTTGGCCCCGTACAGGAAGGTCTGCCCCACATCCCCATGGATGACCATCTTTCCCGATTTCATAATCTGACCTAATTGGTCCTGAGCATTTCCATGGACAAAAATTTCTAAACCGTCGATGCCCGATCCCAGGTAATCTCCTGAACTACCATAGACATCGATGCACACATCCTGGGTTCTCGCACCGAGCCCGCAGCCGAAAAAGCGCTGACCTCGAGACCCGTAAACAATGAATCTCTTCCAGCCGCTGAGGTAGGCGCGAGTGAGGAGACGGGCGGCGCTCTCCTCCCCTTCGGGCGGAAAGCCGCGGGCATCGAGGACCAAGACTCTCTCTCCTTCGCTGGGTTTTCTCAGCGCTCCCCGGCTCCCCCACTCGACCCGCTTCATCGCCCCGCTGCGGTTTGAGTTCAGGGCTGGCGATGAAGAAAAGATTTTTTCTATTTCCTCCTGCAAAATCTCCAACAGGCAACTTCGCCGTTTCGCCCCCGGATCGTATCGTTGGTCCGCAAAAAGAGTCAGAACCTCTATGGCCAAGGACCTACCCGCGTCGCTGGCGGTGGCCATCTGGCCGATCTGCTGACAGAAGGCTTGAAAGGTTTCATAATCCCATTGGGCCACGTGGCTCTTGAAGGTCTGGAAGATCAAGCGCGCGTCTCCCAAATGAAATTTCTCGCTCACCTTCTGGCGTATGGCCTCTTTTCTTTCAGGCCCAACAAGCCGGGGTCGATGGTCCCATGAAAATTGATCAGCGGGCGCCGAAATAGTTCTGCCAAATTTATCCGCACAGGTTAGGACTTTCCCCGAAAGTCCATTCCCGGCATCCCGAACGGTAAAGACGAAGGCTCCGCCATCGGTATGACTGCCTCCCCGGGCATTCCAATACCGATCGGCCACACCATGAAAGCGATCATCTTCCTGGCTGAGGCTCTGCAGAGTGGCATCGATTGCCTGTTTTTCCGAACAGATTAGGCCAATTTGCACTTGGCCCTCAGAGAGGGCAAAAACCTGGGGTCTCAACATGGCAGTGTCGGTAATGCCAATAAGCTGGAAACATTGCTGATACGGGTCATTGCGGGCGATGATGAAGAACCATGGGCCGTCGGGGGACCCGTGGATGTGGGCGGCCTGAATCTCCCGGTAAATTTTTTGTTTTTCTGGCGGCAGACGATCGAAATCCAGCTCAGTGGTTGGCGCCAGGGCTTCTATGATGTACTCCAGGGGATAGCCATGGATCCGGTTCAGGAGATCGAAGAGCAAAACGGAGACCTCAGTGTCGGTGAGGAAAAGAGGAAATAAATTCCACTGCCGGAGATACTCACAGACCGAATGGTAATTGGCGAAATCTCCGTTATGTACCAGGGCCTCATCCATCCCGATGAAAGGATGGGCTCCACCGGGATGCCA
Organism: uncultured Syntrophaceae bacterium; assembly: GCA_964421095.1. GTDB lineage: Bacteria > Desulfobacterota > SM23-61 > SM23-61 > SM23-61 > CAYQWO01. The sequence goes on along the minus strand of CAYQWO010000009.1, from coordinate 2,363 downwards.
GACTCGGCCTCTGGTTGGATACCTCTGGTGGGCGATCCAAACATGGGCCCGGAAATCTTCCAGTTCATAGTACTGGGCAGCCTGCTCAGCATACCCCACAATTTTCAGGATCATCATATTGCGGCCGTGGGAAAGGACGAAAGCTTTCTTTTCCCCCAGTGAGGCGTAAAATTCGCGATTGAGCTTAAAGCTGTTTTGAAAAATGAACTCGTCTTCGACCCTTCGCCGGTCCATACCCGCCAAGTGATTTCGGGCCATGAAATCAGCCAGGATTTCCTTCTTCACCCGCACAAAGTACCGGTAGACGTCGGGGGGTTTCGCCTCCAGGCCGGCAACTTCTCGGTAGTCTTTGAGCGCGGGAATTGGCGAGCTGTGGTGGACTTCCAAAAAAGGTTCGATGAAGGATCGCTCCACAGCCGGACGGGATGCAGGATCCAAAAAGGCCACCTGCAGCAAATAATCTTCCTGCAATATTTCCGGAGAGACCCCCAAATCCTCCGGCGACAGGCCGATGGCCGCGATTCCTCCTCCCTTGCCGTTTCCCCGGTTATGCATCTGGTACGAGGGCGCGATGATATGGCGGCCGCTCACCGGGATGGAACAGGCAAAGCCCGTAACCCCGCAGCCCCCTTCTTCTTCAGCCTTCCAGCGGGGTGGTTCCGGGAGGTCTTGGATGAGCTTCTCCCGGGAAGTGATTAACCTTTGAGTATGTATCCAAATATCCTTCATAACGAACTGGCTACCTTATCGGTTTACCGCAGCACGCTTGGCGGCCTCTTAGGCTGAGTGTTGGCCGCTATGCGGCTATTCCATTTGGCCCTTTCAAGAGAGTCTTGATATCATCGTCTGCCAGTTCTCCCCGGTGATAATCCAGATGGACCAGGCAATCTGTTCTGCCCACTAGTTCCCGGATACTTTTCATGCCCAAACGCTGGAGGATGGCCACCAATTGCTCTCTCCAGGCGGCGTACAAATTAATGATGCGCTGGGCCCCCCATTCCACATCCATCAGATTGGAAAGCTCGGGGTCGGTGGTGGCAATGCCCCGCGGACATCCCCGGCCACTCTCGCAATTGCGGCAACGGATGCATTCCAAGGCAACCAGGTCAGCCGTTCCCACCACCACTCCATCCGCACCCAGAGCGATGGCTTTGGCGATGTCGTAGGCCGTACGGATTCCCCCACTGGCGATCAAGGTCATCTGCTCACGGATTCCTTCCGCCAGCAAGAAACCGTGGACTTTGGGAATCGCGTATTCAATGGGCATGGCGATATTCTTCTTCGCAATATCGGGCGCAGCTCCGGTTCCGCCATAACTCCCATCCAGATGAATGATGTGGGCGCCGGCGTGGTAACTCCCCACGGCTACCATGTCCACGTCCGTTGGGGTGGATACTTTTACCGAGACCAAGCATCCTGGGTTCACCTCTTTGATCCAGTCTACATGTTTCTTGTGATCTTCCACGGAATAAACGCTGTGGAAGGGAAATGGGGAGAACAGGGCGTTCCCCGCCACGGCTTCGCGCATGCGGGCCACAGCCGGCGTAACTTTATCTCCCAGCAGATGCCCTCCCAGTCCAGGCTTGGCGCCCTGGGCGTATTTGAACTCCACGACGCGCACCCGCTGGATCGTCTCTTCCCGGACCCCGAACAACCCGGTGGCCACTTGGGTGATCATGTGATGATCGTAGCGCTGTAAGGGTTCGGGATACCCTCCTTCCCCTGTGCAGGTGAACGTATTCCAGGCCTCGGCAGCCCGGGCCCGCGCCAGCATGGTGTTAAGGCTAACCGACCCGAAAGACATACCCCCGCCATAGAACGGGACTCCTATCCAAACCTGGGGTCGTTCATCTTCCCTCCGATTCAAAGGAATGGCGGTGGATATCTCCTCGGCAAAAGAGGAAATATTGATCCGCCCTGGCAGGCGCAGGCGCAAGCGGTCGAACCCTCCTCCAGAAAGACCCACCCGGTACTCCAAGTCGGCATAGGGGACCTTTCCGGTTTCCGCCTGCTGCCAGGTGGACAATAAAAGATCGGCCGGCCACCGATAGTCGGTGAGCGCCTGGAGGTTGGGGCTGATGACCATGGCCAGTGCCCCCCGGGGGCAACGGGAAATGCAAAAATATTCGTTTTCCTGACAAGAGGGGCCAATGCAGAATTCATCCTTGGGCAGGAACATTTTCTTCCCCAGGCGGCGATGGACCCCCATGGGACAAAGATCCGCGCACAGACCGCAATGGATGCAAGCCGGTCCCCGATGCACTTTATATTTTCCGAGGGGGTTGCGAAAACGCGAAGGCATCCGCCGGATCTCAGGGGGAAAGGACATGAAGGTTCTCCTCCGCGAGTTTCTCCTCTTGAAC
>CAYQWO010000008.1:1863-24442 GCA_964421095.1 uncultured Syntrophaceae bacterium | reverse complement strand
CTCATAACTCAGTTCCCGGGCCACATCGGTCTCCTGTCTTTAAATCGACCGATTGAGCAAATTCTATCGGCCCAATCTTTTCCCCTTTGTCCACCCTTAGCTTGCCGACTCGTATGCGGCCGCCTTTGGCCGCGATTTGCATGCCTCTTTCATCGATGGAAACGATCTCTCCAGATGGTCTGTCCCCTGTCCACAGGTCCATCTTGGCCTCATATAACCTTACCTTCTTCCCTTTTAGAGTGGTGTACGCACCCGGTTGGGGATCACAACCCCGAATTAAATTATAAATGTCCTTGATCGTTTTTTTAAAATCCACGGAGGCCACTCTATCATCACAGGGAGGCTCGTAGGTTGCTTTGGATTCATCTTGGGGAAGGCGAGGGGCCTTTCCTCTTTTGATCAATTCGACAGCCTCCACCATGGCCTCTACTCCCAGGGGAAAGAGGGTATGGAAATAAAGGGACCCGGCGGTATCTTCAGGGCCAATCTTCACCTCTTTTTGGAGCAGGATAGGGCCCGTATCGATGCCTTTTTCAACCCAAAAAATGGTCAATCCCGTACGGGTCTCCCCCTGGATGATGGCCCAGTTGATAGCACTGGCCCCCCGATGTCTGGGCAAAAGAGAAGGATGGTAACATATCGTTCCGAGGGAGGGGACACCCAGCCACCTTTCAGGGATGATATCGGTAACGTATGCCAACAGGACAAGATTTGGGCGCAACTCCGCATACCCTCCATACACCTGCGGGTCCTTCATCAGGATTGGACGAAAGAAGGGAATTCCCCTTCCCCCGGCTAATTCCTTCATCGCCTCCCCCTTTTTATCAGGAGGGCAGAAGACTCCGACCACATTCTCTCCCTTTTGGAGCAAGCGCTGCAATACCTTCTCCCCAAAAGGACCTTGGCCAACGACCATCATGCGCATTTCTAAATTCCCGGGCAAGATCTCCCCTCCCCCTTTCAAAGGGGATGAAGGGGGATGATTGATTTTCATCGCCATTCAGGCCTGCCGGCCCTCCCTATGAGAGGCAGACAGCAGGCAGAGGGGTTGGAGGTATTAGGGGGAAAGCGGATCTGCATCCACAGCCGCAGAAGTCGTTGTTTCCCGCAAGGTAAAATATAGATCGCCTTACAGGCATCCTCCCCACCTCTTATTTAGTCATTGAGTTGTAGGGTCATTGAGTCATTGGGTCTCTATCTCATGACTCAACGACGCCAAGACGCTAAGACCTTCAGACGTCTAATAGGCGTCTAATGGTCGGAGCGAGTTCATCGGGCCGGTCCACCCTTAAATCATCTTTCGGATGGCAGTGGCTCAATAGGTCATAAATCAAAAAAATCCAGATTCATATACCGTGCTTTTATGACAAATGCCGTGGCCTAAGAATACAAGGGGTAGAGGATTTCTTACTTGGCCCGAGAGTACACCTCTTTGGCCGCAGTGCTCCCCGCGCCTCTTGGAACCTCGAAGCCTTGCTGGCGCAGGGTTTGTTCCAGGGCGGTTAAGAAGTAGAGGACATTCGTCTCGCTGGAAGAGTACCCCATCAATCCTACGCGCCAGATCTTACCTTTGAGGTTTCCGAGCCCACCCCCAATCTCCAGGTTGTACTCTTCCAGAAGTTTTTTGCGCACCTTGACATCGTCGATCCCTTCGGGTATGAGCACGGTGTTCAAAGACCAGAGCCGATAAGGTTCAGCCACGAGCATCTTCAGCCCCATGGCCTCGATGCCCCGGACCAACCCAAGGTGGTTGCGGCGATGGCGTTCGAAGCGGTTTTCCAGGCCTTCTTCATGGATAATCCGCAAAGATTCGAAAAGGGCATAGTTCATGCTGATGGGAGCGGTGTGATGATAGGTCTGTTCCTTGCCCCAGTATTTTCCGAGCACGCTCATGTCGAGATAGAAGCTCTGTACCTTTCGGGAGCGCTTGTTTATCTTTTCCACAGCTCTTGGGGAGAAGGTGATCGGCGCAAGTCCCGGCGGGCTGCTCAGGCATTTTTGCGAACCGCTGTAACAAACATCGATCCCCCAATCGTCCACTCTCACCGGATGTCCTCCCAGAGACGTGACGGCGTCTACCAGGAGATAGGTTTCGGGATAATTTTTCAAAATTTTAGACAGATCTTCCATGGGCTGCAGAACGCCAGTTGAAGTTTCCGCGTGGACAAGAGCGAGAACCCTCGGCCGGAAAGATTTCAGTTCCTTTTCAACCATGGCCGGGTCAAAAGGCTGCCCCCATTGACCGGGCAGAATCCGGAGGTCCGCTCCCATGCGTTCCACAACCTGGGTCATCCGTTCTCCGAAGAATCCGTTGACACAGACCAGGACTTTGTCTCCCGGTTCGACAAGGTTGGCAAAGGCGGCTTCCATTCCGGCACTGCCGGTCCCGGAAACGGGAATCGTTTGCTCGTTTTTCGTCGCAAAGACGGGGCGAAGCAATTCTTGAATTTTATGCATGATTTTAATGAATTCGGGGTCCAGATGCCCCAACAGGGGTTTGGCCATGGCCAGGAGGACGCGGGGATCTACGTTGCTTGGGCCGGGGCCCATGAGAATGCGGGCAGGGGGATGAAATTCATTGCTCATACAACCTCCTCTGAATCAGAGAATTTAAACCCAAAGCCTCATCGATTCCCCGGAAAATTATCACAGCAAACATTTTTAATCAAGCCACTTTGGATTCTGCTGCCCATTGCCCAAAAGCGAATGTCAAGATTTTGAACATCCGGGAGCGCATGGATACAAATTTTTTGCAGAATATGATTTGACAGGTTTTAAATTTTCTTTAAAATAGGAAAGGAAATAATTCTTATTCCAGAATGAAAGGAGGTGAAGAGGGGTGAACAAGGCAGACCTGGTGGCTGAAGTAGCCAAAGTGGTGGGGAGCAAGAGAAAGGCCGATGGCGCTGTCTCTTGCGTTTTCAACACAATTACGAAGGCCCTGAAGAAAGGTCAGGCAATGACGCTGGTGGGCTTCGGAACATTTAGCGTCGGCAAACGGAAAGCCCGCGTCGGCCGGAATCCCCAGACCGGCAAAGAGATCAAGATCCCGGCGAAGAAGGTGCCGAAATTTTCAGCGGGCAAAGCGCTGAAAAATGCAGTGAAATAATTATGGGCTTTATTGGCGGGGCGGAAGCGATGATTTTGCTGGTCTTCCGCCCTGCTCCTTCTTATTCTCCCACCATTCCTTTCGAGATCTTGACTCCTTACCTCATAGAATCCGGATGGGTCTGAGTTTCTCCCACCAAGGTCCCAGCGATCTGGAATATCCTCATGATCGTTTTAATCCCCGGGCTGGCCAGAATCTCCGCCTCCCCGCAAGCACCATCCCCGCCTTCCGAGAAGGAGGGGATTTTGCCCAGGCTCTCAGGCAAATATCAAGACTTTTTCTCAGTCTCTACTTGGGGAGTCGCTTCCTCTTTTGCCGGGGATGCAGTTCTCACCTCTTCAATCCCCAAATATATCGCCAAGGCGCCGCCAAGGACAAGAAGAATGGGAATGATCCCTTTGAGGACCAACAAGAAATCCGCCCACCATCCGATCAACCCTACGATACCGATGATCAAAGCCACGATTCCCCCGAGCAGGATCTTCATCTATCTTCCTCCTTCCTTGATTTTTTCCTCATAATCATATTGAACCCTGGCCAATTTGTCAAAGGGGTCAGATTTCTCAGATGACCTTGTTTAGAGAATACTCGATGATCCCTTCGGCCCCCTTTTTCAATAACAGGGGGATGAGCTCCCGCACGACCTCTTCTTTCACCACCACCTCCACGGAATACCAATCAGTGCGGTACAGAGAAGCGATAGTGGGAGCATTCAGGCAAGGAAGCACAGCCACCACGTCCTCCAGGAATTTCTGGGGGACATTCATCTTCAGCCCTACCATCCGGTCCGCCCCCAGAGCAGCCTTGAGTAGAGTGCCCATCTGCAGGATCTTTTCCTTCTTCCAGGGATCCTGCCAGGATTCTTTGTTGGCGATCAGCCGGGGGGTAGTCTGCATGAGTTCGTGAACGATCCGCAGGCCATGGGCCCGGATGGTGGAGCCCGTCTCGGTTACGTCCACGATGGCATCCACCAATCCTTCCACTACCTTGGCCTCAGTGGTTCCCCAGGAGAACTCCACCTTGACATTGATTCCCCGGTCGGCAAAATAGCGCTTGGTGAAAGAGACGAGCTCTGTGGCCACCTTCTTGCCCTGCATGTCTTCCAACCCCTTAATGGCCGAATCTTCCGTCACCACCAGGACCCATCGGGCCGGTCGCGGGCTCTCCTTGGAATAGATCAACTCCTGGACCTCTACCACGTCGCAGCCGCTTTCCAGCATCCAATCTTTTCCGGTAATGGCCGCGTCCAGGACTCCCTCCTCCACGTAGTGGGCCAGCTCCTGTGCGCGGATCAAGGCGCAGGAAAGCTGCGGGTCATCGACGGAGGGGAAATAATTCCGCGTACTCACTTTGATCACCCAGCCGGCTTTTTGGAAGAGATCGATCGTCGCTTTCTCCAGGCTGCCCTTGGGGATGCCGAATTTCAGCTTATTCACCATAAACCTCCTTGGGATCAAATACGGGCTCTCCTTTGGTCACCGTCCGCCCATGCACAATCTGCCGGTAGAAGCAGGAGCGGTATCCGGTGTGGCAGGCGGCCCCGCCCACTTGCTCGACCTTCAGCAGCAGGGCATCGCTGTCACAGTCCAGGTAAATTTCTTTGACGATCTGCACATGGCCGGAGGTTTCACCCTTAAGCCACAGCTTCCGGCGGGAACGAGACCAGAAGCAGGTCTTGCCCGTCTCCTGCGTCTTGGTCCAGCTTTCCGCGTTCATGTAGGCGACCATCAGGACTTCGCCCGTCTTCCAATCCTGGATGATGGCCGGCACCAGCCCCTGCCCTCTTGCAAAGTCGATGGAAAAATCACTCATAAAAACTCCCCAAAATTTGCCCCGTCTGTAATTTCTTTTCAGTTTATCATCCTGCACTTTTCGAACCAAGTTTTATTTTCTTTGAAAAGCCCCGGGCTGAAGCCTCTGCACGGTTTGCCGGGCGATTTCCAGCTCCTCGTCGGTCGGGATGACGAGAATCTTGCTGGGACAGCCATCCCCCTGAATTTCGGAGAGTTTGCCGGAAGACTCCTCATTCTTTCGGTCATCGACAAAGATCCCAAGGGCGGCCAGACCGTCCGCGCAGCCTTTGCGGATCGCGGCCGCATTTTCACCAATTCCCCCGGTGAAGACAATGGCATCAACTCGCCCCAGCACGGCAAAATATGCCCCGATGTATTTTTTGATCCGATAGCAGAACATATCAATCGCGAGCTGGGCGCGGGAATCTCCCCCGCTGGCCCGACGGATGATCTCCCGCATGTCATTGACCTCGCAGATTCCTTTGAGACCACTCTGGTGGTTCAGAAGCGATTCCAGTTCCTCATTGGAGATCCCCATCCTCCGGCCCAGGTAGAAGGGAATGGCCGGGTCCAGGTCACCGCAGCGCGTCCCCATGACCAGGCCCTCTAGGGGTGTCAGGCCCATCGAAGTATCCGCGCTCTTCCCTGCTTTGATGGCTGTCGCGCTCGCTCCGTTTCCCAGGTGCAGCGTAATCAGGTTTAGTGCTTCCAGGGGCTTGCCCAGGTGCATCGCTGCCTTTTCGGCCACGTAATGGTGCGAAGTTCCATGGAAGCCGTACCGCCGGACGTGATGGGTTTTGTAAAAATCGTATGGCAAAGCGTAGTGGAACGCCTGGGGAGGAATGGACTGGTGAAAGGCCGTATCGAACACGGCCACCTGCGGCACATGGGGGTAGCGCTCCAAGGCGGCCTCGATCCCCAGGAGATTTTCTGGGTTGTGCAACGGCGCCAGAGGAATCAGCTCCCGAATGGCCGCAATGACCGTATCGTCAACCAAGGCCGGCTCATGGAAAACTTCCCCCCCGTGCACCACGCGGTGCCCGATGCCCAGCAGTTCAGCTTCTTCCCGCAACACCCTCGTTTGGGAGATCACGTTGCCGATGTGCTGCAGTCCTTCCCGATGATTGGAGATGGGCAGGGAGCGCGTAAGCTCATCGAAGTTGCCGGAATGATTCCGCCAGCGGTGTTGCAGTCGGCTGATGGGCTCGCCGATGCGTTCCGCCATCCCCGAAGCCCGCACTGAAAAATCCAATCCGGCAAACAGCCGATACTTGATCGAGGAGCTACCCGAGTTGATGACCAGGACTTTAAGGATCATATTCTTACACCCCTGCAGCCGCAAAAGCCGCGTTCACGATCGCCACGGCCTCCTCCTGGATCCGCTGCAAATGCTCTGCCCCTTTGAAGCTCTCGGCATAAATCTTGTAGATATCCTCGGTCCCGGAGGGGCGGGCCGCAAACCACCCATTCTTGGCAACTACCTTGAGCCCGCCGATGGGGGTATTATTCCCCGGGGCGCGGGTCAGCTTGGCTATGATCGGTTCCCCGGCCAGTTCTTTGGCAGCGACCATTTCTGGAGAGAGACCCCGCAGCACCCCCTTCTGCTCCGGCGAGGCAGGAGCGTCGATGCGCGTGTAGAGCGGCCTGCCGAATTTTTCTTCCAGCTCCTGGTAAAGCGCCCCCGGGTCCTTGCCAGTCCTGGCCGTAACCTCGCAGGCCAGTAGATCCATAAGGATCCCGTCTTTATCCGTCGTCCAAACTGTGCCGTCTTTTCTCAAGAAAGAGGCCCCGGCGCTTTCCTCACCGCCGAAGCCATATGAGCCGTCGATAAGCCCGTCCACAAACCATTTGAAACCCACGGGTACCTCGGAAAGCCTCTTCCTCAGATGCGCCGCCACCCGGTCGATCATGGAGGTCGACACCAGGGTTTTTCCCACGGCCGCATCTTTTCTCCAGCCCGGCCGGTTCTGGAATAGATACCATACGGCCACGGAAAGATAGTGGTTGGGATTCAGCAGTCCGGCACTTCTCGTAACGATGCCGTGGCGGTCAACGTCCGTGTCGTTGCCGAAAGCGATGTCAAAATTGTCCTTCAGCTGGATGAGACGCGCCATGGCATAGGGGGAAGAGCAATCCATACGGATCCGGCCATCCTTGTCCAATGTCATGAAAAAAAAGGTCGGGTCGACGACCCGATTCACCACCTCAAGGGAAAGACCGTAGGTCTCGGCAATTGGGTCCCAGAAGTCAACCGCCGCTCCGCCGAGGGGGTCCACACCGATTTTCAGTCTCTGCCGAGCGATAGCCTGCATGTCGATGGCGTTCCGGAGATCCTCGACATAAGGAACTATGTAGTCGTACTCATGGGTGGTTTCGGCTTGCAATGCCCTTGCAAAAGGCACCCGGTGCACATCTTTGATCCTGTAAGCCATAATCTCGTTGGCTCTCTCTTCAATGATCCGGGTCGTTTCCGTATCCGCCGGTCCCCCCTCCGGGGGATTGTACTTGAATCCACCATCCTCCGGTGGGTTGTGAGAGGGCGTGATGACGACGCCATCGGCGAGCCGCTCTTTGCGGGCCCGGTTGTAAGTCAGGATGGCGTGGGAGATGACCGGAGTGGGCGTATAGCGCAGGCCCTTCTGGATCATCACGGTGACTCCTTCTGCGGCAAAGACCTCGAGGGCACTGGCCAGGGCCGCCTCGGAAAGGCCGTGCGTATCCATACCCATGAAAAGGGGACCCGTAATTTTTTTGGATTTCCGGTATTCGCAGATGGCCTGGCTGATGGCCAGGATGTGTCCCTCGTTGAAACTGTTCTTGAGAGACGATCCCCGGTGCCCCGAGGTTCCGAAAGCCACCCGCTGGGCCGGGTCGGCAACGTCGGGTTTATGGGTATAGTAGGCCGTGAGGAGTCTGGGAATGTTGGCCAGCATGGATCTCAGTGCCGGCTTGCCAGCCAGTTCGTGTACTCCCATTTTGAAACTCCTTAGCAGGGGCTGATCCCTCCATTCTTCAGTAAGGCCATTTCCATTTGCGGATCTCGGGCATATCCTCGCCGTATTTGCGGATATACTCTTTGTGTTCGATCAACTTTTCCCGGATCGCCTGTTTGGCGTAGGCTGCCAGGTACCCAAGCTTGGGGACCCGGTCGATCACATCGGCCACGAGGTGAAAGCGATCCAGGTCGTTGAGGACCACCATGTCGAACGGCGTTGTGGTGGTTCCTTCCTCTTTGTAGCCGCGGACGTGGAGATTCTTGTGGTTCGTCCGCCGGTAGGTCAGCCGGTGGATCAGCCAGGGGTACCCGTGGTAGGCAAAGACAATCGGTTTGTCGCTTGTGAAGAGACTGTCGAAATCCTTATGCGCAAGACCATGGGGATGCTCCTCCTGGGGCTGAAGCTTCATCAGGTCAACGACGTTGATGACCCGCATCTTCAGTTCGGGCATGTACTGGCGCAACAGGTCAACCGCGGCCAGGGTTTCCAGCGTCGGCACATCTCCGGCGCAGGCCATGACCACGTCAGGCTCACTTCCTTTGTCGTTACTGGCCCATTCCCAGATGCTAATTCCGGCAGTGCAGTGTTTGATAGCCGCCTCCATATTCAGGTACTGCAAAGCGGGCTGTTTCCCGGCTACGATCACATTGACATAGTTGCGGCTGCGCAGACAATGGTCGGTAACCGAAAGAAGAGTGTTTGCATCCGGCGGCAGATAAATCCGGATGATATGCGCCTTCTTGTTGACCACATGGTCGATGAAGCCGGGGTCCTGGTGGGAGAAGCCGTTGTGGTCTTGGCGCCAGACGTGGGAGCTGAGCAGAATGTTCAGAGAAGAAATGGGTGCCCGCCAGGGAATCTCTTTGCTGGTGGTATGGAGCCACTTGGCGTGCTGGTTGAACATCGAATCAATTACGTGGGCAAAGGCTTCATAAGTGGAGAAAAAGCCGTGGCGCCCGGTGAGGAGATATCCTTCCAGCCATCCCTGGCAGGTATGCTCGCTGAGGATTTCCATCACCCGGCCGTCCGGAGCCAGGAGGCCCCCCTCTTTGTCTTCCGGCAAATAATCCCCCATCCAGCCGCGCCGGGTCACTTCGAATAAGCCGTCCAGGCGGTTCGAGGCGGTCTCATCCGGCCCCATCACCCGAAAATTGGTCATGTTGAGTTTCATCACATCCCGCAGGAACTTCCCCATGACCCGGGTCGCCTCGGCCTCGACCGTGCCCGGTTTGGGGACATCGACGCCGTATGCGCGGAAGTCAGGCATTCTGAGGTCTCGGCGTAGAACGCCGCCGTTCGCGTGGGGGTTGGCACCCATGCGCCGCTTACCCCTGGGGGCCAGTTCGGCCAGTTCGGGATGAAGTTTTCCGTTTTCATCAAAAAGTTCTTCGGGTTTGTAACTTTCCAGCCATTGTTCGAGCAGCTTGAGGTGGCTGGGTTTCGTGGCCATCGCGGAGAGGGGAACTTGATGAGAACGCCAGTAATCCTCCGTTTTCTGGCCATCGACTTCCTTTGGCCCCGTCCATCCCTTAGGGGTTCGCAGAATGATCATCGGCCACCGCGGACGTTTGGCCACGCCGCTCTTGCGAGCTTCGTGCTGAATGGCTTTAATCTCCGCGATGGCGGTATCCAGGGTCTGCGCCATTAATTGGTGCATGGCCTCGGGGTCTGAGCCCTCCACGAAATAGGGTTGATAACCATAGCCTGCAAACAAACTTGCCAGTTCTTCCCGGCTGATCCGGGCTAAGATGGCGGGATTGGCAATCTTGTAGCCGTTCAAATGCAGGATCGGCAGAACGGCACCGTCCGTGATGGGGTTGAGGAACTTGTTGGAGTGCCAAGCCGTCGCCAGCGGCCCGGTTTCCGCTTCTCCATCGCCCACCACGCAGGCCACAATCAGATCCGGATTATCAAAGGCGGCCCCGTAAGCGTGGGAGATGGAGTAACCCAGCTCCCCTCCTTCATGGATTGACCCGGGAGTTTCGGGGGCGACATGGCTGGGGATTCCGCCAGGAAAAGAAAATTGCTTGAATAGGTTGCGCATTCCCTCAGCGTCCTGAGAAATGTTGGGATAGACCTCGCTGTACGTTCCCTCAAGGTATACATTGGCAACCAGGCCCGGCCCCCCATGTCCAGGCCCGGCGATGTAAATGACGTTCAAATCCTGCGCCCGGATCGCCCGGTTCAGATGGACGTAGATGAAGTTCAAGCCCGGCGTGGTGCCCCAGTGTCCCAGCAGTCTCGGTTTTAAGTGTTCGATCTTTAAGGGCCCTTTGAGCAAAGGGTTGTCGAGCAGATAGATTTGGCCGACCGAAAGGTAGTTTGCCGCCCGCCAGTAGGCGTCCATCTTGCGCAATTCATCGGCCGTTAATGGGCCCCCGGGCGTTGTGGACTGCTTCGTTTTGCTTTTCATGAGCTTTCCTCCCTGTTGACTTTGTATCGGCCTCTTGCCCCAGTAGCTGGGTATTCCCCTTAATCCTTGCAAATTTTCTCGCACTGGCTAAATTTGATTATAAGGCACTTTCTTGAAAATTCTTAGAGCTTTCTTCTTTTAGCTGTGAACAGAGAGAACCGTTCTCCGGGCCCAGGCGCCTAAGTCTCCTTTTTCAATTGACCCAGCACCTGGCCATGTGCTAATTTATTGGAAATTATAATTTTTTTGACAAAGAGGGGCGATGAACCCGAGGATTTTCCGCGAGTATGACATTCGGGGGGTAGTCGACCAAGATCTAACGGACAAGTTAGTGCGTCTCCTGGGCCGGGCCTTCTCCACTTACTTATTCAATCAGGGAAAGCGCAGGGTGGTGCTGGGAAGAGACGGGAGGCTGAGTTCCCCACGTTTTCGGGATTCTCTGGTGCAAGGCATGGTCTCAGGTGGGCTGGACGTTGTCGACATAGGGGTTTGCCCGACGCCGGTTTTCTATTTTTCTCTTTTCCACTTAGACCGGGAAGGCGGCGTGATGATCACCGGGAGCCATAACCCGCCTGAGTTCAACGGGTTCAAAGTCTGCGTGGGAAAAGAAGCGCTATACGGGGAGGAGATCCAAAACCTGCGCAGGCTGGCGGAAGCCAGAAGGTTCGTAGACGGAAAAGGCTCTGTTTCTTTTCATGAGATCCTTCCTGCTTACCAAAATTTTATTCTCCGCAATATAAGCCTGAAGAGAAAGCCCAAAGTGGTGGTGGATAGCGGCAACGGGACGGCTGGCACAGTGGCTCCCCAAATTTTACGGGCTCTGGGGTGCCAGGTGGAAGAGCTTTATTCCCAGGTGGACGGGCGGTTTCCCAACCACTTTCCGGACCCGACCATCCCGGGCAATATGCAGGATTTGATCGCCAAGGTGAAAGAGACCGGAGCGGAGGTGGGGATCGCCTACGACGGGGATGCCGACCGGATCGGGGTGGCCGACCACCTGGGAAATATCATCTGGGGCGATCAGCTGATGATTCTTTTCGCCCGGGATGTGCTGCGGAATCACCCGGGAGCGACCATCATCTCCGAGGCGAAATGCTCGCAGATCCTCTACGATGAGATCGCCAAGCATGGGGGCCGACCGATCATGTGGCGGACGGGCCACTCTCTGCTCAAGCGCAAGATGAAGGAGGAAAAGGCTCTTTTGGGAGGAGAGATGAGCGGCCATATTTTCTTCGCCGACCGGTATTTTGGGTACGACGACGCGATCTACGCCTCCTGCCGCTTGTTGGAAATTCTCTCTCAGTCGGACCAGCGCCTTCCGGAACTTTTGAGCGACCTCCCCAGAACCTTCACCACTCCCGAGATTCGGGTGGATTGTCCGGACGATCAGAAATTCGCCCTGGTGGAGCGAGTCAAGGAGTCCTTCCGCAAAGAATATCCCATCGTGGACGTGGATGGGGTTCGCGTCCTTTTCCCCGACGGCTGGGGCCTGGTCCGTGCTTCGAACACTCAACCCGTTCTGGTCCTGCGCTTTGAAGCCAGATCACCGGAGCGCTTGGGGGAAATTCGCCGATTGATCGAGAATAGAGTCACGGAACTATCCAAATAAAAATTCGCCGCCCGAAATCCAAAGCCCAAATGTTTCTTCCCGTTCTAATGGGTTTGAGAAGGTTGATTTTTGGTTTTTCTGGGGATTTCGATATGCGAATTTGCGATGTGCAACCGAGAGAGATGCAATATGGGGAAAAAGCCGAATGTCTATGTGGCTATCATGGCTGGGGGCGGGGGAACACGCTTCTGGCCTTGGAGCCGGGAAGAACGACCCAAGCAAATTCTTCCCATCGTCTCCCACCGGTCGATGATCTGGGAGACGGTGGGCCGCCTCCGGCCTTTCATCCCACCTGAGAAAATTTTTATCGTCACTTCTCAGTCCCAGGCAGAAGGTCTGCATCGCGAAGTTCCCCAGATCCCCAAGAGCAATCTTCTGCTCGAGCCCGTGGGAAGAAACACCGCCCCTTGCCTCTGCCTCGCTGCCTTGCATATCGAGAAAAAAAACCCCCAGGCGGTCATGGTCGCTCTGCCGGCGGATCATTTTATCCCCGACCGCCCAGGATTTTTGAGGACTCTGAGAGCCGCGGTGCAGTTCGCCGCCGATCAGGATTTCCTGATTACGCTGGGCGTGCGCCCGACGGAACCCGAGACCGGGTACGGGTATATTCAAAAAGGTGAAACCCTCGGAATGGTAGAAGGAATGCCTGTGTTTCGGGCCAAAGCATTTCGTGAGAAACCTCCGCTCCGCAAGGCCAGGGTCTATCTTCGCAGGCAGGACTACTTCTGGAACAGCGGAATGTTTATCTGGCAGGCAGGGGTATTCTTAGAAGCGGCGAAAAAATTCCTGCCCCGCCTTTACGGGGAGATGAAGCTCCTGCAGAATTCTTTGGGAACCCCCCAGGGTAGAAAGGCTTTGGAAAAAATTTACGCCCGAGCGCAGCCGGTATCCGTGGACTATGGGATCATGGAGAAGGCGGATAATGTCGCCCTGATTGAGGCGCAGTTTTCCTGGAATGATGTAGGAAGCTGGGCGGCGTTGGGAAAAATTTGGCCTAAAGACCGCAAGGGAAATGCCCTTATGGGCGGAACACGGCTGGGCCGGGGAAAAATACTGGCCATCGACAGCTCGGACTGCCTGGTTCGCGGAGAGGAAAAACTCATCGCCGTCATCGGTCTGAAGGACATGATCGTGGTAGAATCTGGGAATGCCTTCCTCATCTGTCCTAGGGAGAGATCTCAAGAGGTCAGAAGAGTCTTGCAAGAGCTGAAAAATAGAAGCTGGAAAGAGTACTTATAGCTTTTTGCTGTTTGATTTCTTTCAACTTCAGCACTTCAGTGCACTTTGGTTCGTTGCATATCAATATAAATTTCCCCTCCGGGTCCCCTTCTTATCAAAAGCCACCGGCAAAGGCGGTTTTTATATTGGAGAATGCAATGATCGACACCTTTATACTGCCAAGGCCTTTGTGACTGTCGCCGTCTCTGATATGCTATGAATTAACCAAACCACCTTTTGAAGCAAGCGGGAGGAAAGAAATGGAAGGGCTCGTTACCGAGATATTTCTCATAGCGGTTCTCATTTTATTAAATGGTTATTTTGCCGGGACAGAGATCGCGGTGGTGACGGCCAAGAAAAGTCACATTAAAGTGATGGCCGAAAGTGGAAATAAAAATGCCGAAATATTCCTAAAACTTAAAGAAGAACCGGACCGGTTTCTGGCAACCATCCAGATCGGTATTACCATCGTAGGGGTACTTGCTTCAGCGATTGGAGGGGCAGCCGCGATAGCGGTCATCAAACCAGCCCTTCAAGAGGTTCCTATCAAAGCCATCTCCGTTGCCAGTGGGCCGATTGCCTTGGGAATTGTTGTGGTCATTATCACCTTTTTTTCCTTGATTTTTGGGGAATTAGTGCCCAAATCAATCGCCCTGATGCACCCTGAAAGAGTCGGACTTTGGACCGCAAGGCCCATTGATACGTTTTCGAAGATCGCGTCCGTTTTCGTTAGAATACTCACCTACAGCACATCCATCGTGCTTAGTCCCTTTGGCAGGAAACCATTTTCCGAACGGGCCTATGTTACCGAGGAAGAAGTGAAAATGCTGATTAAAGAAGGGGGAAAATACGGTGTTTTTGAGCCCGCGGAGGAAAAAATTCTCCAGAGTATCTTTGAATTTACAGACATGTCAGCTAAGGAGGCTATGATCCCGACCAATCAGATGATTGCGATCCAGATTGACCAGATGCCCAAAGATATTATGGCCCTTATAGAGGCGGAACAATTCTCCCGATATCCAGTTTTTGGAAGGGGCTTGAACGACATCAGGGGAGTGCTTTATGCCAAAGACTTTCTCACCATTCTTGCAAGAACTGGCCAAGTCGATATCCACAAAATTATTAAAGCCCCCTTTTTCATCCCAGAGAGTATGAAGATCAGCCTTCTATTAAAAGAAATGCAAAAAAAGGCAATCCACATGGCTTTGGTTGTTGATGAGTACGGAGAAATCGCGGGTTTGGTAACCATTGAAGATTTGCTTGAGGAGATCGTCGGGGAAATCAGAGATGAATACGATGTGGAAGATCCGGTAATTCAACTTACTGACGGAACCATGCTGATTGATGCTTCCGTCAGTCTGAAGGATCTAAAAGAGGATCACAATCTGCAATTCCCCGAATCACCGGAATACGACACCCTGGGAGGATTCTTGCTGGCCACATTGCAAAAGATCCCCAAAGTTGGTGATCAAGTAGTGATCGATGAGAAGCGGATAAGTATTATGGAAATGGTAGGACAAAGGATCGCCAAAGTGAAGATAGAAAAAATCCTCCCGCCAGTAAAGAAAATGTCCTGATGGATGAAACGAAGGATCGCCCAAATTGAAGCTGTCGATCTGAGATTCACGGGTGCGAGTGATTAGACAAGTTCTCGTGGGCATGTTCGATCACCCGATGATGCTCTTCGCCCGCAAGATCATCCGGATCAACGTGAATCGTGACATTCGAGAGATAGCCCAGGCGGTGTAGCAGCCGATGTCTGGCCTCCAGGGCAATGGCATGGGCTTCGGCAATGGACAGGCCAGGGTTGACAGCCAGGTTCACTTCCGCATGAAGCCGATGACCTAACCAGCGCACCCGCACGTCCGTAACATTGTGCACCTCCTGAACATCCTTCAACGCCTGCCTGATCTCGTGGATCACCTCCGGGTTAACTCCGTCCAGCAAGCGGGGAAATACAGCCTTTCCTGAATCCCATACAATACGCAGAATGGCGATCGTGATGAGCAGCCCTACAATTGGGTCTGCTAAAGGAAACCCGAGCCATATCCCTGCTGCGCCAAATAACACTCCCAAGCTGGTTAACCCATCTACACGAGCATGATAGCCATCCGCAATGAGGGCTACGCTGTTAATCTCTTTGCCCACTCGAATGCGAAAAATAGCCACAACTTCATTGCCTGCGAAACCAATAAGGGATGCCACTATGACTGCCCATAAATGCTCAACGGGTTGAGGGCGCAAAAGACGCTCAACGGATTGGTAGCCCGCCACCGCCGCGCTGAATAAGATGGTAAATACAACCAGAACCCCCGCCCAATCTTCGAAACGACCATAACCATAAGTGAACCGAGGTGAGGGCTTCCGGCGGGCCAGGGCAAAAGCAACCCAAAGCGGAATCGCCGTCGCCGCGTCGCCAAGATTATGAATCGTGTCGGCCAGCAAAGCCACACTATTTGAAAAAAGGACCACAACCATCTGAAACGCTGCCGTAGCCGCCAAGCCGACGAAAGACCATTTTACGGCCCAGATACCCCTTTGAGTCGTCAGCATTGAGGGGTCTATTATGCCATGTAGGTGATCGCGCGTACCGTTTGGGCCGTGGTCATGCGATTGAGCATCTGTATGAAAACGCTTTCGAACCAACACGCATATCTCCCGAGTAATATATTCGGCGGGCGCCGATTCGTTTTAATTTTTCATGATTACAATACTAAATTTACCTTTTCGGGCAGGGCCTGTCAATGCTGTGTTTCAGGGAGAATACATTATAAGAGCCCCATTCATTCTCTCCCCCGCCCCCTGCCAACAAAACAAAATTTAAATTTCTAAGCCGAATCCGTCGATAATGTCATTGGTGGAGTACGAAGGTTCTAATCCATTCGCCAAAAGCGATCGGGGACGGCGGATAAAAGTGGATAAGAATCTTTGACAGAAGGCTTGATGCTATGGTAATTTAATTCTATGTCTTCTTTTAGAAAACATCCCCTGGTTTTTCTCACCCTTTTCTTTTCTAGCCTGCTGGCGATGCCACTCTTCTTTGCTCATTCCCATTCAGACCGGCTCGCCGAGCAGGTCTATTTCGGAAGAGGATTGGATCTTACGCGCGCCCTCGATGGGGCAAGGGAATCGCCTTCTCTTTCGGGGCCGGATTTCGATGAACACCACATTCACTTTCTCGGAAGCGCCCAGATCTGCCTGATCCAGTCCTGCCCGCCTAACAATATTGAATCAACATCCCCGATATATACTGTCGTTGCGCCAATTCCTCCCACAGTCTTACGGCAATCCCGTACGGCAGCGGCCCCCATTTCAACCGGGTTGCCCCCCAGCGAATTCGTCCCGCTATTTACCGGTCTTTCTCCCCCCCAGGCCTGACGGCCTATCCCGACCTTTTTCACCCGTATCACCAATATTAAGCCAATATTAATTTGTCGGTCATATCCCTCCAGGAGGAATGTAATGTTCAGACTGGTCATGGTATTATTCCTGCTCCTACCGATGCAACCCGCGTTTGCGGGTTTTTCTCTGACCCTGCAGGAAGCCGAAATCCTTTTTCTCAGCAATAATATCGGAGTGAAAGCAAGGAAAGCGGATTTGAAAAAATCAGAGGCAGAGGTAATAGACGCCAGGCTCCTGCCCAATCCCGACCTGAGATACTACAGTGAGGCCATAACCCCACGGGCAAGCGGCGCTGATCAACTATTCTCGGTAAGCCAGCCCCTGGATATCGCCGGGAAAAGGGTGAGGAGAATCGAAGTAGCCCAGAAGAGAAAGGATGCCCAAAGCCTGGCGGTGGACTACGACGTAGGGGTGCTTCTGCTGCAGATGAAGCAATCCTATTATCGAATCTTGCTTCTCAAGGAGCAGGCAAAGGTTCTGGAGAACATGGTCGAAATGTCGAAACAGGTGGAAGACAAGATTGCGGAACGGGTCGCGGCGGGCGACGCGGCGGAGGTGGAGCGGATGAAGCTCGCCGCCGAGAAAAGCAAGTTCCTGAGGGCCCTGGAAGGACTAAGGGCGGAGTCGAAGGTGGAAAAGAAAAGGCTGGCGCTGATGCTCGTCCTCGAGGAGGCCGATTTCGATACGGAGGGTACAATCGAGTACAAGGAGTTGCCGGCAATTGCGGCAGTGAGCGCCGAAGTGGCCGTTGACTGGAGGCCCGATGTGAGGGCACAAACCACCCTCGTCGAAGCGGCCTCGGCCCTGGTCGCCCTTTCCAGGCGGGAGGCCTTTCCCCAGGCAAGCGTGGAGGGGGGGTATAAGTGGTGGGCGGAGGGTCTTGGGGGTCCCGTATTCGGGGTCTCCGTGTCCCTTCCCCTTTTCAGCAGGAATCAGGGAAAAATCGCGGCGGCACGGGCTGAAACGGAGAGGCAGAGGTTCAATTACGAACTGACGAGAAAAAACGCCGTCAAAGAGATCGAGATTCAGAAGGGAAGGATCTCCTTCCTTCAGGGCCGGATCGCGGACATCACCCAACAGCTGGAAGCTACCAGAGAGATCACGAACATCGCCCGCATCGCCTATGAGGAGGGAGAGGCAGGTCTTATAGAAATGCTGGATGCGGTCCGGGCGGAGAGGGAACTGGCCATGGAGCGTAACAACACCTCGTATGAATACTGGGCGGCAGTGTTCGAATTGGAGAGGGCAACCAACACACGGCTTTCGGGCGACGGAGGGGCGAGATGAAGTACGCGGCGGTGCCTTTGGTACTGGTGATGCTATTGAGCGGGTGCGCCCAAAGAGTGAGCGAGGCGGGTCCAGAAGAAAGGGAGCGGATGAAAAGAACGGTCTGGACCAGAAACCTTGAGCTGTTCCTGGAATATGGCGAGCCGGAGGTGGGGAAGAAGGCGCTCTTCCTTTTCCACTTTACCATCCTCGATTCTTTCAAACCGTTGACTGAAGGCGCCCTCACGCTGAGGGTGGCGGCCGCATCGGGGCGATCATGGACGCTCAAGGTGGACGCACCGGAGAAGCCGGGCATATTCCGTACCGAACTTACTTTTCCGGAGAAGGGAAGATATACCTTGAAGGCTGCCGTTTCTGGGAAGACCCTCCGGGACGAGGTCGTCGTGGAAGGCATTGAGGTGACTGGGGAGCGGGAAAAGCTTGAAAGAAAGCATCGGGGCGGAAAAGAGGGGCATCCGATCGCCTTCTCGAAGGAACAGCAGTGGAGCGTTGATTTCAGGGTGGAGCCTCCGTCGAGAAGGTCCATCTCGTCGTCTTTTGTTTCCCCCGGAGAACTGATCCCGATCTCCGACCGGGAGGTAACCGTTCCCGCGCCTCTCACCGGCCTCCTGTCGGTCTCAAAACGCCTTCCCCACTTGGGACAACAAGTAGCCAGAGACGAGGTCATCGCCCAGATCGAACCGGCGGTAAGTCAGCAGGGCGGCATCCGTCAATTGAGCGCCGCCTATGCCGAAGCCAAGAACAGGGCGGTGCTCGCAGAGAAGGAATACGGAAGAGCGAAGCGCCTGTACGAGGCCAAGGCGGTGCCGAAAAGGAGGGTCGATGAAGCGGAGATCGCTCTGGACACGGCAAAGGCTGCGCTCGACCCACTGGAAAAGGCGATACAAAGCCTTAAAGAGGAGAGAGCGGAGAACCGGATCATGGTTCGGTCACCCCTTGGCGGCACCGTCGTCGAGCTCTTTGTCTCCAACGGAAAGGCCGTCGAGGCCGGACAGGCCCTCATGAGGATTATCGACAGCTCGATGCTCTGGCTTCGAGCCGACATCCCCGCCACGGAATTCGGGAGACTAACCCACCTCGACCGGGCCACTTTTTCCATACCCGGCTTTGAAGGCGAGTTCAGGCCGATACGGCTTGTCACGGTGAGTAATGTGGTGGATGAAAAAAGTCGAACGGTCCCGGTGATTTTTGAGGTAAGCAACCCGAAACTTCTTCTCAAGGCGGGCATGTTTGCCAATGTGGCGATCCGGACCGACCTTGTGGAAAGGGGGCTGTCGCTTCCCGAAGAGGCCCTCTTTGAGGACGAAGGAAGATTTTTTGTCTTCGTCCAGACAGAAGGGGAGTCCTTCGAGCGAAGAGAAGTGAAGACGGGCATCCGCGGCGCGGGCAGGGTGCAGATACGGGAAGGGATCCGGGAAGATGAGCGCGTGGTGGCCAGGGGCGGATATTATGTTAAGCTCGCCTCGCTCTCGGCGAGGATGCCGCAAGGTCATGGACATGAGCACTAAGGGGGATTCACCATGCTCGATAGAATAACCAAGATTTGCCTTGACAACAGGCTGGTAATTGTCGCGGCCTCCATCGTCCTGCTCTTGGTGGGAGGATATGCCGCCATGACCATGAAAGTCGACGTGCTCCCTGACCTAACCGCCCCGACGGTGACGATTATGACCGACATTCATGGTCTGGCGCCGGAAGAGGTTGAGACCTTGGTCACCTTTCCCCTGGAAGCCGCACTCAACGGCGCAGCCGGGGTCAGGCGCGTCCGATCCCAGTCTGTGGTTGGGTTGTCAACCGTATACGTCGAGTTTCAGTGGGGCACGGATATCTACCGGGCGCGGCAGGTGGTCAATGAAAAGCTGCAGCTGGCCTCGGCCTCCCTCCCCCCGGGGGTTACGCCCATCCTGGCCCCGATCTCCTCCATCATGGGGGAGATCATGTACGTGGGTTTAAGGAGCGAGAACCATTCGCTCATGGAAGTGAAGGAAGTCGCCGATTTCGTGGTGAGAAGACGCATCCTCTCCATTCCCGGCATATCCCAGGTGGTAAACATAGGGGGCGAGACAAAGCAGTACCAGATCCACGTCGATCCTCGCAAGCTGAGCTCCTACGCCGTTTCCCTCGATCAGGTCCTCGACGCGGCCAGGGGATCCAACGAGAACTTTTCTGCCGGGGTGATGAAATCGGGAGGTCAGGATTACCTGATTCGGGGTATTGGGAGGGTGAGGTCCATTGCCGATATCGAGCGGGCTACCGTGGCCACAAGAAGGGGCATCCCGGTCCTGATCCGCGATGTGGCCGCGGTCAGGATCGGGCCGGCGTTCAGGATCGGGGACTCCTCCGTGGATGCCAAGCCCTCGGTAACCCTGGCCATACAGAGACAACCGGATACCAATACGATTGAGCTCACCAGGAGACTGGAAACGACCCTCACCGCGATCAAAAAGACGCTCCCCCCGGGTATACACATGGACACGGATATTTTCAAGCAGGCCGACTTTATCCAGAGGGCGATCGATAATGTCCGCCGTGTGGTCGTCGAGGGCGGCATCCTCGTTCTTATCCTCATCCTGCTCTTTATCGCGAATTTAAGGGCCACCGTTATTTCTATCACCGCCATGCCCCTCTCCCTGATCTTCGCCATTCTTGTCCTGCGGTATGCCGATATTACCATCAATACAATGACCCTCGGCGGTATGGCCATCGCCATTGGGGTGATCGTAGATGATGCCATCATCTACGTGGAAAACGTGGTCAGAAGGGTCGGCGAAAACGGCCGCAAACCGGAAGGGGAGCGGCATCCTACGTGGGAGGTGATCTTTCATTCCTCGAGGGAGATCCGCGGACCGGTGATCAACGCGACCCTCATCATCATGGTCGTGTTCGTGCCTCTTTTCTTCCTGAGCGGGATTGAGGGCAGACTGCTCAAGCCTCTCGGTATCTCCTATATGGTTTCCGTGGGAGCATCGCTCATTGTTGCCCTGACAGTGACGCCGGCCATGTGCGCCTACCTGTTCCATAAGGGCGCCCT
Source organism: uncultured Syntrophaceae bacterium (assembly GCA_964421095.1). Classification (GTDB taxonomy): domain Bacteria; phylum Desulfobacterota; class SM23-61; order SM23-61; family SM23-61; genus CAYQWO01. The sequence goes on along the minus strand of CAYQWO010000008.1, from coordinate 3,584 downwards.
CCCAAAAAGAGGCGGTGACGGGATCGTGGTCAGGGGACTGAAAAAGATTTACCACCCGCTTCTCGACTTCTCGTTGCAAAGGCCGTCCCTTATTATCGCCGGAACGGTTCTTACTTTCGTCATGGCCCTCATTCCTCTCCTGTTCATCGGCAGGTCCTTCCTCCCGTCGTTCAACGAGGGGTCGCTGACCATCATGGTCGCCGCCCCGCCCGGCACTTCTCTCGAAAAGTCCGCCGAAATCGGCAACCTCGCCGAAAAGCTCCTCCTCGCCCACCCGAACATCAAGAAGACGTCAAGAAAGACGGGTCGGGGCGAGCTGGACGAGCATGGGAAACCGGCGAACGCTTCGGAGATAGAGGCCAAGCTGGACCTGAAGGGCCGGAGGCTTCAGGACGTGCTGGGGGAACTCCGGAAGTCCATGGCTTCACTGCCGGGGACGCTGGTCAACTTCAGCCAGCCTATCAGCCACCGGATCGATCATATGCTGTCGGGAACAACTGCGAATATCGCGGTAAAGATCTTTGGCCGCGAACTCTTCGCCCTGAGAGCCATTGCGGAAGACGTGAGGGCCGAGATGAGCGGCGTGAAGGGGATCACCGACCTGCTGGTGGAACAGCAGGCGGATATCCCTCAGGTACGCATCACGCCCAGGAGGTTTGAGCTCTCGCGGTACGGCCTCTCCATCGCCCAGGTGGCGGAGGCGGCTGAGGTCGCCATGTTTGGGAAGGTGGTGTCAAAGGCTCTGGAGGGGGACCGGATTTTTGACATCTTGGTCAAGTTCGACGGCAGCCCGAAAAGGGATCTTGAAAGCATCAAATCGACTCTCATCGACACGCCCGCGGGGACGAGAATCCCCCTGTCGGCGATTGCGGAGATAACCTCGGCGAAGGGGCCAAACAGCATCAGTAGAGAGAACGTCCAGAGAAAAATGGTCGTACAGGCGAATGTATCCGGGAGGGACCTGAGGGGTGTGTACGAAGATGTGAAAAGCCGTATAGAGAAGAACCTGAGGCTTCCTCCGGGGTACTATATCGAGTACGGCGGCCAGTTCCAGAGTGAACTGGAGGCATCCAGAACCATCGGCCTCTTGAGCATCGTTTCTCTGATTGCCATATTCCTTTTCCTTTACATGGAATTCGGCTCGTTGAGAACTTCCGTCCTGGTCATGGTCAACCTGCCCTTCGCCCTGATCGGAGGCATCCTCGCCATCCTTCTGACCGACCGGATTATCAGCATAGCCTCCCTTGTGGGCTTTATCACTCTCTTTGGAATCGCCACGAGAAACGGAATTCTCCTCGTCTCCCATTATCGGGACTTGATGAAGGCCGAGGGAATGACCCTGAGGGAGGCAGTCTTGCAGGGATCGATGGATCGGTTACGCCCGGTCACCATGACTGCCTTGGCCGCAGGACTCGCCCTCGTCCCATTCGCTCTGGGTGCCGAAAAACCGGGAAACGAGATCTTGTCTCCCCTGGCCATAGTCATACTCGGCGGACTCCTCAGTTCCACGGCGCTTAGTATAATCGTATTGCCGTCTCTCTACGTAAAGTTCACCGCGGAAAGGGGCCAAGAAAGGAAGGAACCTGCCCTGTGAGCGCAGGCGTGCGCCTGACACTAAGCCAATGGGACAGGTGGAAAAGTCGAAATGCTCCGTCTCTACCGCCTTGAAAAAACTGACCATTGCCGAGAAGCGGGAGTTCCTGGTATATTGTCTTGAAGGG
>CAYQWO010000008.1:0-1763 GCA_964421095.1 uncultured Syntrophaceae bacterium | reverse complement strand
CGCGGGGGAAAATGCGTGCGCCTCTTTCAGGGCGATTATGAAAAAGAGACGGTATATGGCGAAGACCCGGTGGCCATGGCCCAGCGCTGGATTGCGCAGGGGGCCAAATTTCTCCACCTGGTCGATCTGGATGGCGCCCGGGAAGGAATCCCTCGCCATCAGAAAATGATCCAAGCGATCGTAGAAAAATCTTCCATTCCTGTGCAGGCTGGCGGGGGGATCAGAGACTTGGTCGCGGTCCAAGATTACCTTTCCCTGGGGGTTTATCGTGTAATTCTGGGCACGGCCGCCTTCACCCATCCTCATTTTCTGGGGGAGGCTTGCGCGAAATGGCCCGGGCGCGTGGCCGTGGACATCGCTGCCAAAGCGGGAAAAGCGACTGTATCCGGATGGGTCAGAGAAACAGAGGCCCGGGCAACGGACCTAGCCAAAAGATGTGAGGAGCTGGGAGCTTCAGTGATCATCTTCACCGACATCCTCAGGGATGGCACCCAGAAAGGCGTAAATCTGGAAGCCACCCGGGAGCTGGCCCGCGCCCTTCGGATTCCCCTTATCGCCTCCGGGGGTGTCTCTACGATCGAAGATATCGCGGCCTTGCTTCCCTTGGAAAAGGTGGGCGTTAGCGGAGTGATTGTCGGCCGGGCGCTCTACGCGGGTACTTTAAACCTTCCCGAAGCCATCGCTCTGGCAGAAGGAAAGGGGAATTCCGGTGCTGACTAAGCGCGTTATTCCTTGTTTGGATGTGCAGGACGGCCGCGTCGTTAAAGGGATTAACTTTGTCCGCCTGCAGGATGCCGGCGACCCGGTAGAAAACGCCCGGGCGTACGATGAACAGGGTGCGGATGAACTGACTTTTTTGGACATCACGGCCTCCGCTGAGCGCCGCAAAATCATCCTCGAAGTGGTGCGCAAGACCGCCGAGGAAGTCTTCATGCCGCTGACTGTGGGTGGGGGAATACGGCGCCTGGAAGACATCCGGGAACTGCTCCGTGCGGGGGCCGATAAGGTATCCATCAACACGGCTGCCGTGGAGAATGCGGACCTCGTTCGGGAAGCCTCAGAAAAATTTGGGAGCCAATGCATCGTGGTAGCAGTCGACGCGAAAAGGCGGCCGGCAGAAAAGGGGCTGTGGGCGTTGGCCGACCAACTGGCCTTAAGAGGAAGTGATTCTGAGATGGCCGGGCTTGGCCAAAGACTCTCCTGGGAAGTTTATATCCATGGTGGCCGGACCCCGACAGGGCTGGATGCCCTGGAATGGGCCCAAAAGATGGAGAGGAATGGAGCGGGAGAGATTCTCCTGACCAGCATGGACCGGGATGGGACGAAAGAAGGCTACGACATCCCCTTGACCCGGTTAATCGCGGATGCTTTGAGTATCCCCATTATTGCCTCCGGAGGAGCCGGAACGTTCGAACACCTGCGGCAGGCGCTGGTGCAGGGCAGGGCGGATGCGGTTCTGGCGGCCTCGATTTTCCATTACCGGCAGCACACCGTGAGGGAAGTCAAAGAATATTTGCGTAAGAGCGGCCTGAGGGTTAGGGCAGATTAGGCCCTGGGGGAAGTGAATGGAAGATGAAAGACAAAAAATTTACGGGAGAATTGAGGTTTTAAATTCAAAAAATTTTTTTGACTTTTTTTATTAAGTCTCCTATAATGAATAATTTAAACCATTTCCATTTGAATATACATCTATCTTTTCATTTGATGAATTTTTCAGCTGCTGAATTCATAAAATTCTCTAAAAATTGCCAGCGGTCCGGGAG
>CAYQWO010000007.1:0-26431 GCA_964421095.1 uncultured Syntrophaceae bacterium | reverse complement strand
CTCAAGAAAGGTTCATAGAAGACATCAATGCCTTCTTTTTCTGCCTGCTCAGCAATAGGAGTAGGATGTTAACAATTGCGAGAATTAGGATCCCGATCAGGGTGGTTATGATTTCAGGGAACGCCGTTAACAGGCCTCCGATAATCAAGGGAATACGGGGGATCAAACCTAAGTTTCCGACTCCCCAAAGATAGCCCTCTAACGCAGACCCCAGATAAAAGATGCCAACCACCGCAAAAAAGGTATAAAGCAAAACTTGCCACCATACGGCATGGGTCAACAAGGCGGGATTGTAAACGAAAAAGAAGGGAATGATGTATTTAATGGCCCCGAGTCTCATAGCAGTCCATCCCGTCTGCATAAAATTAGAACCCGCCAGCCCGCAAGCGGCACTCACGCACAGCGCAACCGGGGGGGTGATCTCGGACAAAACCCCCCAGTAGAATACAAATAAGTGCGCCGCCAGAGGGTCCAGCCCCAGGGTGATGAGTGCCGGGACCATGACAATGGCCAGGAAAATATAGCAGGCCGTGATCGTCATCCCCAAGCCTAACACAAAACTCGAAAAAGCCCCCATCAGCAGAATGAGGAATAGGTTGTTGCCTACGGCCCCGACCAGCTCCCTGGAAAAAGCCAAGGCCACCCCGGTGATCGAAAGACCTCCGATGATGAGTCCCGCCGCAGCTAATATGGCCACAAGTTGAGTCACCACTTTGCCGATATCTGCGATCAAATCAATCGCTTTTATCCAGGTCAAGCGAGTTTCCTTTTTCAACATCGAAAGCACGACCAGGGCGGCACTCGCATAATAGGGGGCCCGCGCCTCAAGATGTAGAGTCAGCAATAGATACACCAATATAACGATCACCGAAATATAAAACCAGCCATCCTTCAAAGTTCCCCAAAAGGAGGGCAGTTCCTCTTTGGGCAGCCCCTTCAGGTTGGCCTTTGCTGAAAAACCGTCCACCTGAATAAAAAGGCCTAAATAATAAAGACAGGCCGGGATAAATGCTCCGATGCACACATAAGCATAAGATTGGTTGAGAAAGGAGGCCATAATGAAAGCTGCCGCCCCCATCACCGGAGGCATGATCGGTCCGCCGGTCGAGGCACAGGCTTCAATGGCCGCAGCGTAATGGGCCGGGAACCCCGTGGTTTTCATGGCCGAGATGGTCATGGAACCAATCGTGAGCGTATTGGAGGTGGTACTGCCGCTGATCATGCCAAAAAAGGCGCTGGCCAATATGCTAATCTTGGCCGCCCCTCCTCGGGTATGACCCAATAGAGACTGGGCTAACTTAAAGAAGAAGGTTCCGCCGCCGGTCCCCTGCAACACAATTCCAAAAACCATAAAACCAATCAAAAGGGTACATACGACATCCAGAGGAATGCCAATGATCCCATTCCGGCCCATAGAATGCAGCCGGGCGGTAGTAAAAAAATCGTAGGACTGTCCTTGCAAGAAGCCCGGCAGATAAAAGGCAAACAGGGGATAGAGCGAAAAAACCAGACATACGACCGTCAAGTAAATATCGGTGGACCGCCGCACTGCTTCCAAAACGAAAATCCAGAGCAAGACACTGAAAATGGTGGGCGTGAAAGGAGCAGTGTATTCCCAACCTAATTCGATAATATCCAGGCCGTGAAGGGCAAAATATATTCCAATGATAAGACTAAGCAGAAAGAGCCCGGCATCATACCAGGGCACTCGCTTGGCCCTGGTGGATGAGCCCGCAGGGTAGAGGAGAAAGGAACCAGGTAGATAAAAAGCCAGGATCAAGTAAAAGTAAGAAGTATCGATCGGGGCAAACCCAAATAGCTCCAGCCTGAACAGTTGATTGACCGCCAGCCCAATGCCAATTATGGAAAAGAGAACAAAAATAATATGCCAAAAGGTATTCAGCCGCGGAATTTTTTTTATCTCGGCCATACCCATACCTTTCCTTTATTCCGGCAGGCCAATTTGCTCAAACATTCCCAGAGATTTCGGCGGGGAGATCCCGAGCGATCTCCCTGCCCTATTTCAAGAAACCCTTAGAGCTTGTCCGTAAATAAGCTGCTGGGCGAAGTCCCCCTTTGGAAAAGGGGGACTTAGGGGGATTTGCCTTGCCAAACCGCTGATAAATCCCCCCTACCCCCCTTTACAAAGGGGGGAACGGTATTTACAGATATATTCTTAATCCTTGATTCCCTTTCTCTTGTTAAGCCAAAATTCAGGAAAATCTTTTTCCGAAATCCCTTTGCTCTTCGCTTCTTGGAGCGTGACTTTCCAGGCCTCTTGTAGTTTCTTTACCCGCTCCAAAAATTTCTGGTTCCATTGGTCGGAGGCGGCGGTCCAGATTCCTTTTTCTTTCAGATAACGGATCGCCCCTTCGTGAAAGGGGGCGCCGGCCGGGGTTCGGCCAGACCTGGAAATAGCCCATTCGGGCAACTCTGGGTCCGCATCCTTATACATATCAAAGGTTTCATCAAACCCTTGCACCAGGGCGTACACTTCCCCGGCATCTTGTTTGGCATAAGTTACCAACTGAGGGTACGTGTAAGAAATAAGATCCTTAGGTTGTCCCTTTTTAATTCCCGGTCCAATTTCGCATTTGCCAGGAGAAAGCCAAGGAGCGATGGCATTCATTCTTTTCCAACCCTCCTTGTCGGAAGGGGGAAACTCTGGCCAGAAGATGCCCATGGGTGAGGTTTCAAGTTCGTAAAGGGTCGGAGCTGTGATCCCCACATTCATGGCATCCACCTTGCCCTCAATCAAACCTTTCATGGCGGAGGCATAACTGGGCATATCAACTCTCTGGACATCTTTCCAGGTTAACCCCGCAAAAGCAAGGTAGGCCTCTGTTTTTACGTTACTCGTCGAAGACCCGGGAATCCACGCAATCCTTTTCCCTTTAAAATCCTTGGGTGTTTTGATACCACTTTTGGCGGTGGCCACTATGCTTACGGGGGCCGGATGGGCCAGGGCAACCCTTAGATCCTGCGGGCCCCAATCAATATGCGAGAATTCATAAAGGCCTTCTACGGCAAAGAAAACTTCGTCGGCCAGAAGGCCGTAACTGGCCGCCCCAGTTTTCAATGGCTGCATCCGGCCGATCGATGTACCCGAGGGCAGGATTCTCACTTTCGTTTTGTATTTTTTGGTTAAGGCATTCGATATTGCTGCCCCCTGAACATAGCCTCTGGAGCCGACATCGAACGCACTCCAGGTCATCATCTCCGGTAATCCAGAGGTTTTTTCGGCAGCAAGTGCCGGGGTTATCATAGCCAATAAGAGACCCAAAATGATCCCCCCGGAAACAAGGCTCTTTCCTAAAAATCTCATTTTCTTAACCTCCTCTCCTAAATTGGCACCATGGGTGCTGATCCAATTATTTTCCCGACATCCTACCAAATCAAGGGCGAATGGAAAAGCAAAATCATTTCTTGCCTCATTTCTTCTCTCTGACGGACCCAGCTACCCAGAAAAGGAAGCAGGCCAGTACCAGAACCGGGATACATAAAAGGAAGGGAATCCTGTAGCTGCCGGTCGAATCGTAAAGAACCCCTCCCAGCCAGGGACCCAATGCCCCTCCCATCCCATTGCCGATGTTAATGAAGCCATAGATACTCCCAAAATATTTTCCCGAAAATCTATCGGCCAGCATGGCCGCCACGATGGGACCGCGCGCTCCAAAGCCCAATCCGAAGAGGATGGCGTAAAGGTAGAGCCAGAATACCGCTTTTAGGGCGGGCAAGAAAATGAGAAGGAGAATTCCGGCGATGGAACTGATAAAGCTCCAGGTGACGGCTTTCTCTCTGCCGATGCGGTCGGAGAGAGCTCCGAAAAGGGGCCTTCCGACCGTGCTCAATAAACCCATGGTTCCGAAGACAAAAGCAGCCAATATCTTGCTGTAGCCCTGGTCGATGATGTAGGCCACCTGGTGGATGGCTACAGGATAAATGCCTAAAGGAATGAGAAAAAAAGAGATAAAGAGCGCCCAGAAAGGCAGGGTTTTCATAGAACGGTTTAAGGTCCAATCCCCTTTCTCGCTGGGGCTCTCGGCCTGGGGAAGCGGGTTTTGTTGATCTGGGTCCGAGCCTTCACTTTTCAGTTTTCCATTCGGCCGGTCCTGCAAAAAAAGGTTTAACGGCAGCAGGATCGCCAAGACCGCCAGGCCAAAGACCAAGTAAGCCATTCGCCATCCCAGGCTGGATATAAGGTATTGGGCCGAAGGTCCCACAGCAAGAATTCCGATTCCCATCCCGGAGAAGGCGATGCCCACCATGCTGCCCCGGTTTTTCACGAACCAGTTGGAAAGCAGGACCGAATTGGGCACCCACCCCAGACCGCAAATGCCCAGGCCAGCTAAGATTCCAAAAAGAAAGTAAAGATGCCAGACCTCCCGGATCAGCGCACTGGCCATCGTGGCCAAAGAAAGGATGATGGCCCCGACCATCAACATTTTTCGGGGTCCGAATCGGTCAATAAGCCTTCCTCCCGGCCAGGACCCGATTCCTAATACGAGAGACGATAACGAGAAAGCCCCCGCTATACTGGCCCTGCTCCATTTAAACTCCTCCAAGATCGCTACGAAGAACACGGAAAAGGAGAAGTTCAGGCCGTAGGCCAGGGCGATATTGACGAAGGAAATCGCCACGACGCCCCAGGAAGATGCAGGTTTGAATAAAAATTTAGGCATGACCTTTTGTTAAGATCTCAGGGGATGATGAGGAAGAAATTCCATCGAATTCAAATCCCTAGGTACGACCTCCTAACCTCGGGATTTTCCAGCAAGTCCTTGGATAGTCCGGAAAGGACAATACGGCCAGTCTCCAGCACATAGCCCCGATGGGCATGCTCCAGAGCAATTTGCACGTCCTGCTCGACCAGCAGGATGCTTGTCCCCCTTCGATGGACCTGGCCGATGGCCTCCATGAGGTTATCCACTAAAAGAGGAGAAAGACCGAGGGAGAGTTCATCGATGAGAAGCAGTTGGGGACGGGACATCAAAGCCCGGCCAATAGCCGACATCTGCTGCTCTCCGCCACTCAAAGTTCCGGCAATCTGCTTTCTTCTTTCCGCCAGCCGGGGAAAAAGATGATAGACGAAATTGAGGTCCTCTTCTATCTCCTGGCGGTTATTCCGGCAATAGGATCCCATCATCAAATTTTCTTGGACCGTCATGCCGGAGAACAGTTTTCTTCCTTCCGGGACCTGGGAAATTCCTCTCATTACGATCTCACTGGGAGGCTGATGGGTAATCATCGTCCCCCTATAAAAGATGTCCCCCCGAAAGGGCCGGATCAAGCCGGAGATGGTCCGAATCAGGGTCGATTTTCCCGCCCCATTGGATCCAATAATGGAGACAATCTCCCCTTGGTGGACCTCCAAGTTGATTCCCCACAGGACTTGGATGTCTCCATAAGCCACTTCAATCGCTCTTATTTCAAGCATCGCTAACCCTGATTCCACTCTTTTGAGCGTACCTGGCCCCCAGGTAGGCTCCAATGACCCTTTCATTTTTAGAAATTTCTTCGGGTGTTCCCTGGGCGAGCAACTTCCCTTGATCGAGGACCAGGATCCGGTCCGAGATGCCCATGATCGCTTTCATCACGTGTTCGATGACCAGAATGGTAATTCCTTTCCGATTTAACTCCTTCACCAAAGCCATCACGTCTTCCGTTTCTTTCGGGGTCAGCCCAGCCATTACTTCATCCAGAAACAGGAGCTCTGGCTCCATGGCCAGGGCTTTGCCCAGTTCCAATCTTTTCCTGTCGGGGATTGTCGTCTGCTCCACTAAAACGCCTTGTTTCTTCCTAAGGCCGACCAGTTCCAGGACCTCGTCTACTTTCTTCAAGGCCTCCTGCTTGGTCCGCTTCATCCCTGACTTTCCGAACCAGGCTCCGATCAGGATATTCTCTCCCACGGTCATTCCTGAGAAAGGTTTGGCAATCTGGAACGTTCGGGCGATCCCCATCTCGCCAATTTCGTAGGCTTTCGTTTGGGTGATGTCCTTTCCTTTAAAGCGGATTTTCCCCGTCGATACAGGGTAAATAGCGGTGATCAAGTTGATCAGGGTCGTTTTCCCGGCTCCGTTCGGCCCGATGAGGCCGGTAATTTCTCCTTTGTGGACCTGGAAAGAAAGATCGTGGATCGCTTCCAGCCCCCCAAAAAATTTGCTTACCCGCTCGCCTTCTAACAAAACTTCCATCAGATTCGATTCTCCTTGATGTTGGCCAGCAAAACCGCCATGCTCAAACGGCCCCGGATAAACTGCATAAACCCTCGAGGCATCAAAATGACCACCAGAATGATGATGAATCCCAGGATCGCGGCATGCAGGATGACGAATTTGGACCAGACCATTACGGAAATCATTTCGAGGATAAAAGCTCCTATAACAGGCCCCCAAACCGTTCCCGCCCCTCCCAGCAGGACCATGATGCAGAATTTGACGGCAATGCTCATGTCAAAGACGCTGACCGGATCGATATACGTCATCCACGCAGCGTATAACCCTCCGGCCAAGCCCGTAAACAAGGCGCTCAAGCTCCAGGCTATGATCTTGTATTTCGTTGTATGGATTCCGAGCACAGCCGCCGCATCTTCGTCCGCGCGAATCGCCCGGCAGCCAAAGCCGAAGCGGCTTTGCGAAATGAATTGGGTAAGCAAGATCACCGCCGCCAGAAGCCCCAGCATGAGGAAATAGAATAAGGCCAGGATGAATTCAACCTTTCCAGGAAGAATCGGCAGAGTGATTCCGTAGCCCCCTCCCGTAAGGTCAGTAAGGTTGATAACGACTTCTCTCAGCGCTTCATTTACTCCCAGAGTGGCGATGGCAAAATAGTGCCCTTTGAGCCGCAGTAAGGGGAAACCCAAAAGCACCGCCAGAACCACCGCCAGAATTCCCCCCGAAGCTACTGCCGAAAGGAGCGAGAACTGAAGTTTGGTCATGAGAATCCCTGTCGTATAGGCCCCCAGGCCGAAGAAGACCACGTTACCAAAAGCGGGATAACCGCAATAGCCCGCAATGAGATTCCAGCTGGCGGCCAATATGGCAAACATGAATATGTCCGTCAGCGTTCTTATCCAGTACCCTGTGAGAAGAGCGGGAGCCGCCACCAAAAAAGCGCAAAGGACCAACAACAACGCCTTTTTCTTTCCAGGAGTCATGCTCGAAAGATTCACGTTATCTCTCTCTACCCCGCTCAGTGCTTCACTTCCGCAAAGAACTTCTTTCCCAATAATCCTTCGGGCCTGATGGCCAGAATAACCACCAGAATCACAAAGGAGATGGCATCGGCGTAGCCCGGGCCCAGAAGGAGAGTCCCCACCGATTCGGCCATTCCCAGGGTTATGCCCCCGATGATCAACCCGATAATGCTCCCTAAACCCCCGAGAACGCAGATCACGAAAGCCTTTAAGGTATAAGGCCCTCCCATGTAGGGGGATATGGCGGATATGATGGCTAAGAGAGACCCGGCCGCTCCCGCCAGGGCCCCTCCGATAGCAAAAGTGATCGCATACATCCGGCCAATCTCGATCCCCACCAGTTGAGCAGCCTCCTTTTCCAAACTGGTGGCCTTAATGGCATTGCCGGTCTTGGTTTTGCTGATGAAGAAATAGAGCCCGGCGGTTATGCCTAAGGCAATCAAAAAAATCGCCAAGCGGACCGAGGGAATGATGAGAGGGCCTATCTCGATATTAGCTCCTGAGTAAAGGGTGGTAACGGAACGATAATTCCCCGTCCAGGCTACGGTGCTCAGATTCATGATGAGAATCTCCAGCCCGAAGGTCAAAATGAGCGTCATAAATACCTGGGCTTTCACCACCAAGTTAATTACATGCCGCTGCACAAGATAGCCAACGACAAAAAGGATAACCATGGAAATCGGGATGGAAAGGAAGGGGTCTATACCCCATAGCTCAAAAAGCCAAAAGGTGATATAGGCCCCCAGCATGATGAAAGCTCCATGGGCCAGGTTGATCAGGTTCATGACCCCCCAGACGATGGAAAAGCCCATGGCCACCACCGCAAAGAGGCCCCCCAGCAAAAGCCCATTGGAAAGGATCTGGTAGATCAAAGATTATCCTCCTACTTCCACGGCGGTTTGGGGTAAATAAGCTTTCCCAGAGCCACTTCGGGGGGGTGGATGGGGACGTGTTTTCCGGCTTGAATTTGCAGCACGGCCATTCCCTTGGCTATGTTTATCCCTTTCTCATTGAACTTGATGTGGCCAAAGAAGCTATCCGTGTCCAGTGCGGCCATGGCCTCCCTTACTTTATCCACCTCCAGAGATTGGGCTTTCATGATGGCGAGCTGGAAGATCAGGGGGGCGGAACTTTGTCCGGCAGAGTGATAGTCCGGGATATAACTATATTTTTTCTCATAGAGGCGGGTATAGTCCTCTGCGGAGCCAAAGACGGAGTCACGGGTCTTCAGATTCGGCACCCACTGGGTGGGTCCTAAAATATTTTCCGCGTCCTCCTTCAGGGAAGTAATGAAGTCCGGAGTCGCTACCCCGACATTGCCGATGATTACTTTGGGGTTTAACTTGAGTTCTTTCGCCTGTTTCACGGCAAGGAAACTATCGGCGAAATGACCGGAGACGATAAAGATATCCGGGTTTTTCGCCCGCACGATGCTTATGACCGAGGAGAGGTCTTTGGCATCTGGGGGATACTTCTCAAAATAGACCACCTTGAAACCCAGATCCTCTGCCGTCTTTTTGCCCCCTTCTGCCGACTGCATGGAAAAGAGCTCGTTCTTGGATATGATGGCTACCGTCTCCGGTTTGGGTTTTTGGGCGGCACATAATTTGAGAGAGTTCGTGAGGTAATGGGAAGCTGTGGTCAGAGGGCCGAATAGATACTTGAAGCCTATCTCGAAGATGGCTTCTGCAGAGCCCATCCCGACCACGATGAGCGCCCTGTATTTCTCGGTGATGGCACTGGCGGCAAAGCTGGTGGTACTCCCGTAAGGGCCCAGGATAAATTTGATCCCATCTTCCGTAATGAGCTTTTCCACTAACTTGGCCGTGGTCTTGGGGTCGCTCTCGTCATCGTAAAAGAGAATGTCCACTTTGTAATTCTTATTTCCAACTCTAATCCCGCCCTTCTGGTTCACTACATCGCGCCAAAGTTCCATGCCATGGCGGCTCAGGCGTCCTTCCCGCGCCGCCCTTCCGGTGAAAGACAAGGCCGCCCCAAAACGAATGGTATCCTGAGCATAGGTCGGTGGTGGAGATAAATATCCATCCGTCAAAAAACCGAAAAATAAGACCATCATGAAGACCCACCCCAATTTACCAATTTTCCTTTTTTCCATCTTCTTCCCCCTTTTGAGCCTGATTTTATAGGGCTTCATCTACCCCTGCCCCGTTTAAGGTCTTTGGGGCAATCGGTATTCTTTTATCCCGGAAATAATCCGATCCAAAGGTGCTTGGGTGGGAAAAACAAGGGCGACTCCCATCTTCTTTAATTTCTCAACATCTTTTTTGGGAATGGTCCCACCCGCGATGAGGGGAATGTCATCAATTTTTTGCTCGGCCATTTTCTTTAAAACCTGTTCGGTCAATATGAGGTGGGCTCCGGAAAGCATGCTCAAGCCAATAAAATCCACATCCTCCTGAACCGCAGCCCTTACAATTTCTTCTGCCGAGCGGTGGATTCCCACGTAGATAACTTCCATCCCTGCATCTTTCAACGCCCGGGCAACCACCTTGGCACCTCTGTCATGTCCGTCCAAACCAGGGCTGGCCATTAAAAACCTTATCTTCCTTTCTTTTTCCACGATGAACGATTCTCCCTTAATTTCTGAAATCAGAAGCTCAGATCAGATAACGGTAGGCTGCTCGAAAATTCCAAATTCTTCCTTAAAGACCTGGCAGACCTCCCCTAAACTGACGTAGTCCCTAAACGCTTCTATGAGGTAAGGCATTAGATTCTCATTATTTCTTCCGGCGGCTCTCAGCCGTTCTATGTCCCTTTTTACTTTCTCTTTATCTCTTGTCCTCCTCAATTGATTCAACAACTGGATCTGGTCTCTGGCGACCTGGGGGTTGTATTCATGGAGGTTGTATTCCTTCTCCTCCTCTTCAATGGTGAATTGATTGACACCTACGACCACCGTCTCCCCTGCTCTCATCCGTTTCTCTTTCTTATAAGCTTCTTCGAGGATTTCCTTTTGGATAAAGCCTTCTTTGATCGATTTGATCATACCCCCTCTCGCTTCGATCCTCCTTATCAGCTCTTCAATCCTCTCTCCCATCTCTTTGGTTAAAGATTCAACGAAGTATGAACCCCCCAGGGGGTCTGCGGTATCCGCCACCCCGGTCTCGTAACCAAGAACTTGCTGAATCCTTAGAGCTAATCTGGCTGTTTCTTCGGTAGGAATGGAGAAAGGTTCATCCATGGCGCAGGTAAACATGGATTGAACTCCTCCCAGGACACTGGCCAGAGCTTGATAAGAAACTCGGATGGTATTAATCTCATACTGTTGGGGCACTAAAGTGCTTCCTCCACAGACAACTCCAAAGCGGAACAACCATGACCTCGGGTTTTTGGCTGTAAACTTCTCCTTCATGTATTTGGCCCAGAGTTTCCTCATCGCTCGGTATTTGGCCACTTCCTCAAAAAAATTGTTATGGGTGTAAAAATAGAAGCTCAACTGCGGGGCAAAATCATCAATATCCATACCCCGGTCCAAAACTGCCTGGACATATTCAAGCGCATCGGCTAAGGTGAACGCCGCTTCCTGAACTGCTGTACACCCGGCATCTCGGAAGTGAGCCCCGGAAATGCTGATGGAGTTGAATCTCGGGACATGTTGCGCACAGTATTCGATCGTATCCACAATCAGGCGCACGGAAAATTCCGGGGGGTAAATCCAGGCCCCTCTGGCCACATACTCCTTGAGGATATCATTCTGAATGGTTCCTCCCACTTTATTAAAGGGAACTCCCTGTTTTTCCGCAACGCATAGGTACATGGCTAAGAGCATGGCCGCGGTAGCATTGATGGTAAAGGAGGTAGTGACTTTGTCCAGAGAAAGGTCATCAAACAAAGTCTCCATATCCTTCAATGTACTTATACAAACACCGACTCGCCCCACTTCACCCAGAGACATGGGATCATCCGGGTCTAAGCCCATCTGGGTGGGTAGGTCCAGGGCCACGCTTAAACCTGTTTGTCCTTGCTGCAGCAGGTATTTATATCTTTGGTTGGAATCCCGGGGAGTTCCGAATCCTGAGTATTGTCTCATCGTCCATAATCGATCCCGATACATCGCTCTATGGATTCCCCTCGTATAGGGGTACTCACCGGGTTCCCCAATATCGCGAGAAGTATCTAAGTTCTTGAGATCCTCTTGGTTGTAGAGAGGCTTTACTTCAATGCCCGATTCAGTAAGTTTCTTACTCTCTTCCTTCTTCTTTTCCATAATTCTCCCCACAGTGTTCTAAACTGCTCTTTCCCAGGCTCCAGGCATTAAATGACCCCTTTCTCTTGAAACTTCTTTAATTCTTCCTTCGAGTATCCCAGCCGACCGCATAATATTTCTTCATTATGTTCGCCATGCATCGGAGGAGGCGTAACTGGATCTTTTCCGGTCATCCCGCAGACTCGGAGAGGCATTCCCGGGATCTTGACTCGGCCTAACTTCCGATTTTCCACCTCGATGATCATATCCCGATGGAGAACCTGGGGTTCCTTGACCACCATGGAAACGTCGTTAATGGGTCCACAGGGAATCCCCTTTTCTTTGAGTAGGGCGATCCATTCCTCCCCGGGTTTGCGTTGCAAGGCTTGTTCCATTAGAGGGATGAGTTCCCTCCGATGTTGAATGCGGACTTCCACATTTTTGAACTTCGCCTCATCGATTAACTCTGGCAGTCCCAGGATATAACACAGGTCAGCCCAATGACCAGGGGTATTGGCCGCAATGTTTATGGAAAAAGTCTTGGTGGAAAAGGTTTCATAAGGGATCAAAATAGGATGCGATGTTCCCAAAGGCTTGGCAATGCTACCGCTGATCAAATAGTTCACAATCTGATGGCCCATGGCCATCACCTGAATATCAAGCATCGAAACATCGATGTAGCAACCTTGACCTGTTTGGGACCGCCCGCATAGAGCTGCCAATATGGCGATTGTGCCTCCTAAGGCTCCCATGATGTCTCCCTGGGCAATACCGGGCTTCAAAGGCTTACCTCCCTCTTCTCCAGTGACGCTCATGGCCCCCCCCATTCCCTGGACAATGAGGTCATAGGCGGCATCATTGCGTGATGGCCCCGTCTGCCCGAATCCCGAAATGGAGCAATAGATCACGCGTGGATTCATAGGTTGGATGGCTTTGTAATGAAGGCCAAACTTCTCCATGACCCCGGGCCGAAAGTTCTCCATGAGGACATCGGTTTCTCTGGCTAACCGCAGAAAAATCTCCTTACCCTCCCGAGTTTTCAGGTTGAGGGTTACGCTCTTCTTGTTCCGATTGGCCGCCAAAAAATGGGGGCTCTCTCCCTTGCAGCCTGGAGGAGTCCAGGCACGGACGTGGTCTCCGATTTCCGGTGGTTCGACCTTGATGATTTCAGCGCCAAAATCTGCCAAAAGCATTGACCCGATGGGACCGGCCCAAGCCTGAGTCAGGTCGAGTACCTTCACCATATCTAATGGCTTGCTCATTTACCGTTCCACCTCTCGAAAGTTATACTCTTTGATTCATCTCCAAATTAGTTGACCAAATTTTTAATGAAAGCTTGGCAAGGGCCCGGAAGGAAAGGCAGATTGCGCCGCAAGCATCGGCGGGATATCCCCTCTCCATAAACTCCCTGCTGGCCATCCGCAAAGCGCAGCGGGGGCATGATCAGAAAGCTTCGGAGAAAGAGCAGAAACCCCCGCCACAGTTAGGGAGAGATATGTGCCTTATGATTGCAAGCAATATGACTTTTCTTCCGGGACCCTGAAATCACAGGACGTTTTAAATATACCAGCTCTTTGGCCCTCAACTAATTTGGAGATGATCCTCCTTTTTCGAACGGCGTTCTAAGTTCTGAATTTCGGTGGGACTATACCAAATTGGAAAAAAGGAGTCAATACGGGTGGAGACTGTATATCTTTTCCCTTCGAAACTCGATTCCGGAAAAGAGTTGTAAGAGTTGCCCGAATATGTTACAAAGTCTATTTATCACTGACTCTCCTCTGTTTATGAAGTAGTTCCTTCGGCGAAACCACTTTATCACAAAACAATGGGAGGGTCTATTTTCTAAAAACCGAATTTGCACGACAGTGACGTTTAAGTCTTAGAAGAAAGGATTTTCTATGAATGAGCATGAAATGGATGAACGGATCAAACTGCTCCACGAAAAGCAAAAGCTGGCTATGGAGGGAGGTGGCTTGGAGAGGCTGGAGCGGCATCGCCAAGCTGGGAAATTGACGGCCCGGGAAAGGGTGGAATATCTTCTGGATTCCGGGACCTTTCGGGAAATTCACATGTTTGCCGAGACCCAGTGCTTCGAGTTCGACATGCAGAAAAAGAAGATCCTGGGAGACGGGGTAATCACAGGCTATGGGAAAATCGATGGCCGACCGGTCTTTGTCTATTCCCAGGATGCTACCGTCTTCGGTGGCTCCTGCGGCCGAGCCCACGGACAAAAAATTTGCAATGTCATTCGCCTCGCCAGGAAAAGTGGCGTTCCGATTATCGGCCTTAACGATACAGGCGGGGGGAGACTGCAAGAGGGTATGGACAACGTGGCTGGTTATGGGGAGATGTTCTTTGAGAATACAACGAGCTCGGGGGTCGTTCCGCAGATTGCGGCCATCATGGGCCCTTGTACGGGTGGCGGGGTCTACTCCCCTGCCCTAATGGACTTTATCTTTCAGGTAGAAGGGACGAGCCAGATGTTCATCACCGGGCCAGCGGTGGTCAAAGAGGTAATGGGGGAAGAGGTTTCTTTCGAGGAATTGGGTGGAGCTAAAATTCATAGCACCATTTCAGGGATCGCCCATTTTACGGCCAAAAATGACAAGGCCTGCCTGGATCTAATAAAGAAACTGCTGCCCTATCTCCCCCTGAATAATCGGGAAAAGCCACCGGTGATTGAAACCGGCGATGACCCAAAGCGGCTTTGCGAGAAGCTCACCTATTTTGTCCCTACAGATCAAAAAAAGACTTATGACATGCGCCTGGTGATCAAAGAAGTGGTCGATAATGGAGATTTTTTAGAAGTCTTTCCCCGTTATGCCCAGAACATGATCATTGGATTTGCCCGCCTGGCAGGTCGATCCGTGGGTGTGGTAGCCAATCAGCCAAGGGTCTTCGCGGGAGCTATTGATATCAACGCCTCAGACAAAGGGTCACGCTTCATCCGCTTTTGCGATGCCTTCAACATTCCCTTGATCATGTTCGTCGATGTGCCCGGATATATGCCCGGGGTTCAGCAGGAATCAGGGGGCATTATTCGTCATGGGGCCAAAATGCTTTATGCCTGGTCGGAATCAACTGTGCCCAAGATCACGTGTATTCTGCGCAAGGCTTACGGGGGATCCATTCCTGGGATGTGCTGTCATGAAACAGGAGCAGATCAAATTCTTGTTTGGCCTACGGCCGAGATGGCCATGATGGGTGCTGAGCCAGCGGTGAATATCCTCTATGGGAAAGAGATTAAAACGGCTAAAGATCCAGAGGCCTTCCGCAAAGAAAAGAGTCAATACTACCGGGAGACCTTCTCGACCCCTTACTATTCTGCCTCCAAGCAACTGATTGACATGGTCATCGAGCCCAAGGACACGCGTCACCTGATCATTGACGCCCTGCTCATGTTGGAGAACAAGCGGATCGAGGAGCGGCCTTGGAAAAAACATGGCATAATGCCTGTCTGAAATCAAGGCGATCCAATCAGGGCCTCGAAGGATGAGATCGCTGATAATTCGGGAAAGCCGTAACGCACGGTATCGAAACCCGCTTGACAAGTTGTCTCAAAAATGTGAGCATATTCGTGCAATTACAGCGCGATTTTTCTGAAAGGAGGGTTTAGGTATGAGAAGAAGTTTAAAATTCATCTTGGCGATGGCGACAATAGCAATGCTGGGGCTACTTTTCGGAGGAGAACAGAAGGCGGGGGCGCAGACCTTTGAATTCAAGATCTCGGTGGATACGGTGCCGAACCATCCCCGGTGCATGGGGCTGGAGATATTCATTCCGGAATTGATAAAGAGATCCGGAGGGCGGCTGGTTCCCAAACTTTACCACAGCGCCCAGCTTTACAAGGATGCCCATGTGACCAAGGCCCTCAGAACGGGGACAGTGGAAATGGCCATCCCGGGGAACTGGGTACTGGAGGGATTTGACACCAACACGAGCTTGACCATGCTACCCATGTTCTTGGGACAGCCCGCTAAAATCACAGAGGAGCTGGTCGATGGAGAGGTGGGGAAATTCGTAAATAAGTCGCTGGAAAAGAAGGTGGGGGCCAAAGCCCTCGGCCGATGGTATGAGCTCGGCTTCGATCAATGTTGGACCACGAAGCGGAAGATCACGAAGTTAGAGGATTTCAAAGGTCTAAAGATGCGCCATTCTGGAGGCTCGATTCCCGCAGAGCGCTTTAAAGCTCTGGGGGCAAGTGCCGTATTTATCGCCTGGCCGGATGTTCCAATGGCGTTAGTCGGGGGGGCGGTCGATGGGCTGGCCTCAACTTGCAAGAGCGTTGAGAGCGCCAAGCTCTGGGAGGCTGGCGTCAAATATGGAATATTTACCCGGAACTTCCAGGGTTATTATATTCCCCTGGTGAATTTAAAGTTCTGGGAAAGTCTTCCAGCAGACCTACAGAAGATAATGTTGGAAATCTGGGGCGAGCATGTGCCCAAACAGCGGGAGATCGCCAGGCGCGAGCAGAAGGAAGCCAAAGAGATCATGCAAAGCAAGGGAGTGGAAATTTACGAGCCCAGCGACGAGGAGCTGGCCAAATGGCGCCAGCATATCCTCCCGATTCAAGATGGGTTGAGCAAGGACCTCAAACACGACCCGGAACTGGTCAGATTAGCCAAGAAGGCACTGGGCATGTAGTCTCGCACCACTATTCCCCTCATCTTTTCACTCTTCCCATTGGGGAGAGGGGAAGGGTGAGGGGACAAACGATGGAGGTTCTTAAGTGAATAAGGTTTTGAAAAGATGGAATGGGATGGAGAAGTTCATTGTTGGGGTCCTCGCTTTTTCCGCTACTATAGTCTCTCTTTATGGCGTCATTATGCGGTATTTGTTTAAATCTCCACCCGATTGGGCCGATGAAATAGTCATTTATATGGTCATCTGGGCTGTCTTTATCATGGCCAGTACGCTGGCGGAGGAAAAAGGTCATGTAGCTGCCACTCTGCTTGTCGAGCGGTTCCCCTTGAAAATTCGCCGGATCCTGGCCCTCTTCAATGGGCTCATTGCTTTTGGCTTTTGTGTATTAATCGCCCTATTTGGGTACAGGATTGTCACTCAAGCTTACCTTACGGATGAGAGATCCCTGACGGCCCTGCGATTTCCCCTCTGGCTCCCTTACCTATCGGTGGCCGCTGGCTGCACGCTCGTTGCCCTGAGGTATGTCCTTCGGATTTATCGATTAATTTTTCAGTTCCAACCCTCGCAGATTCTGGAATCTCACGAAATGAGCCGGGAGGATAAAATCTCATGATCTTATTTCTTGCTCTTATCTTTTTAGGTTTGCTCTGCTTGGGACTCCCCATCGCCTTCGTCTTGGGGATCACGGCGTTGATCATGATTGCCTTTTACTCCCCCGCTCCCATCTCGATGGTTCCCGAGGTCATGTACAACGCCCTCGACACGTTTCCCCTGATGGCCATCCCCTTTTTCGTCCTGGCCGCCCAGTTCATGGTCAAGGGGGGAACATCCAAATATCTCATCCAGGCCACGGATTGCTACATCAGGCACTTGTGGGGAGGACTGGCCATGGTCACCGTTGTCGCCTGCACGATTTTTGGCGCCATATGCGGCTCCAGCGTGGCCACGGCCCTGGCTATCGGTGTAATCGTCATCCCGGCCATGTTACAGTACGGCTACCCCCGCACTTTTGCTCTGGGAGTGGTGGCGGCTGCAGGAACGGTAGCCATCATGATCCCTCCTAGTATAGCCCTGGTCATTTATGGCATCCTAGCCGACGAATCCATCCCCCGGCTATTTCTGGCAGGAGTGCTGCCCGGTTTAATGGAGTCTACCTTTTACTTGATCTACATCCATTTTTATTGCAAACATAAGAAAATTGGAGGTGCCCCTAAGGCCGACTGGCAAGAAACCCTTCGGGCGACAGGGAAAGCTATCCCTGCCCTATCGATGCCTGCCGTCATCATGGGCGGAATTTACTCTGGGTTTGTCACGGTTACCGAAGCTGCGGCCCTGGGTGCGGGGGTGGCCATCGCTATCAGCATGTTTGTTTACCGGGAGGTAAAACCACGGGAGGTCGTATCCATTAGCGGGGAATCCATGATGTCGGCAGGGATGATCATGTTCATCATTTCTACTGCCATTGTGTTTGGCAACTGGCTTACCGAGGCGGGCATCCCGAAGCGGCTTGTGGAGATGGCCGTGGAGATGAAACTTACGCCTTTCTGGTTCCTGCTTTTCGTCAATATCTCCCTGCTCATCCTCGGCTGTTTTCTGGAAGTCGTCTCAATTATGTTAATTACTCTACCCATCATCATCCCGGTTGTGAACTATTTGGGCATTGACTTGGTTCATTTCGGCATCATCATGACGGTGAACATGGAACTTGCCTTAGAAACCCCTCCTGTTGGGTTAAACCTCTATGTCATCTCCGGCGTGGGTAAGGCTCCCCTCTGGGAGACCATCAAGGGGACCTTTCCTTTTACCTGCTTAGGCCTGATTCAGCTCGCTATTATCACCTATTGGCCCGCGTACACCCTCTTTCTGCCGAACTTATTGATGCCTCGGTAGAATTTTTTCTATACTGCCAGGGGATCTGTTCATGTGTTGAGAAGAATGAAAAAATGAGAAATCCCCGCTTAGTGGCTATTTTGATGGTCATGACGCTCTCGCATACCGTATCTTCTTTTTGCAATTTGAGCATCCCTCCTCTCACCCCCTTTTTGCGAGATGAACTGCATCTCACTCACGCTCAGGTAGGAATGCTGATGTCTGCTTTTTACGCTGGCGTCGTCTCTGCCTCCATCCCTGCTGGCTGGTTGACCGACCTCCTGGGAGAACGCCGGGCTCTGGTATTCGGTCTGGGAATACAGGGAGCCTTCATGACCAGTTTCGCTTCGATCCATACTCTCCTCATCGGGGGCCTTTTCCTTTTTTTGGCGGGCATCGGTTACTGTAGCGTGAATCCGGCCACCACGAAAGTAGTGATGAGTTGGTTTCCGCCCCAAGGAAGAGCTACGGCTATGGGGATCAAACAGACGGGCATTCCCTTAGGCGGTATTTTAGCCGCTTTAGCCCTTCCTGGCTTGGCTTTAGTTTTCGGATGGCGCACCTCCATCGTCTTCGCAGGCCTGACCACATGCCTATTTCTATTGGTTCCCTGGCTCCTAATGGCGCCACCTCCGGGCATCCAAAGCCAGCGGGCTCCGATACGCTGGGGCCAGCTCTGGGAAGTTTTTACTAACAGGGAAATCCTGGCCCTTTCGATCATGGGGATATTTTTGGCCGGTGTTCAGCTCTCTATCATTACCCACCTGGTTTTATTTCTGAAGAGCAAATTCCTTTTTTCTTCGGTCCTGGCTGGGATTTATCTGGCTGTCTCCCAGGCGGGGGGAACGGCTGGACGGGTTGGCTGGGGGTTAATCAGCGATTTCCTGGTAAGAGGAAAGAGAAAATCTATCCTCTTGATCATTGGAATCATCGCCGTTGGGCAGCTCTTTCTTCTGGGCCGCATGGAGCCGGATAAACCAGGCATGTTTCTTTTTCTAATCATCGTGCTCCTGGGATTCACGGCCATCGGCTTTCACGGCGTCCTCTTAAGCTTCATCGCCGAGCAGGCTGACCATAAACTGGTCGGACTGGCCATGGGCTTCTCCATGACCATTACTTTTTTAGGGGTTATCCTGTTTCCACCGTTCTTCGGCCACCTCGTCGACCGCCTGGGTTCTTACACCCCAGCCTGGGATTTTTTGGCCATCTCCTGGGTTGCAGCCCTGTTGATTCTCATCTTCCTTGTGCGCGAGAAAGACATGAAAAAATTTCATCCTGAACGATAAATAAAATTTTGAGGTTAAGAAACCATGGCCGTAACGATGATCGATTCCAGGATATTCCGCGACTGGTTTGGGAGCCAGGAGATGCGGGAGATTTTCACGGATGAGTATCGCCTCCAGCGCTGGCTGGACGTGGAAGCCGCTCTGGCCCGGGTTCAGAGCAACCTAGGCATGATCCCCAAGGAAGCAGCCCAAGAGATTGCGGCCAAAGCCAAGGTCGAAAACCTCAACCTCGACGAGTTCAAGGAATCCGCCGACCGTACAGTTCATCCCATCATGCCCTTGATCTGGGGTTTGCAGAAAGTCTGTCAGAAAGCCTTTGGGGAATATATTCATTGGGGACCTACCACCCAAGATATCATGGACACGGGAATGATGTTGCAGATAAAGGAGGCATCGGCAGTCATTTTCCGGGATCTGACAGACATCGCCGAAACCCTCCGGGCGCTGGCCGAAAAGCATCGGGGCACCCCGATGGCCGGTCGCACCCACGGGCAGCATGCCCTGCCATTGACCTTAGGGTTCAAGGTGGCTGTATGGCTCGCTGAGGTTCAACGTCATCTGCAACGATGGGAGCAAAGCCGGAAAAGAATTCTGGTGGGAAATCTCAGCGGGGCCGTCGGGACCCACGCCGCCATGGGCGCTTTGGGATTAAAGGTACAAAAAGGAGTTATGGAAGAACTGGGACTGGGCGATCCTGAGATTACCTGGCACCCGGCTCGCGACCGAATTGCCGAGTTTGTGTCGCTGCTGGCAGGCATTTGCGCCACCATGGGAAAGATCGCCAAGGAGGTCATCAACCTCCAGAAGACCGAGGTGGGAGAACTGGCTGAACCTTTCGCCATGGGCAAGGTCGGCAGCAGCACAATGCCTCAGAAGCGTAACCCGCACATATGTGAGGCCATCGTCGCTCTTTCCAAGATCACCCGCTATCACGCCGCCCTGGCTCTGGAAGCAATGGTCCAGGAGCACGAGAGGGACATGGGCGCATGGATGGTGGAATGGGAGATGGTCCCTCAGGTCTGCATCTTTACTTCGGGCGTTCTCAAGCATTCCAAAACCATTCTCCAGGACCTCTGGGTGAACGAGAAGAAGATGCGGGCCAATATCGACGTGATGAAAGGCCTCATTCTTTCAGAACCGGTGATGTTCGCTTTGGCTGAAAAAGTTGGGCATCATGCCGCCCACAGGATCATCTATGAAATCGCCATGAAAGCTCACGATACGGGGCAGGCCTTCCGGGAAGCGCTCCTGGCTGATGAACGGGTTGCTTCTCATTTAAGCCCGAAGAAAGTTGACCAGCTTCTGGACCCGGAGAAATACACAGGCCTATCCATGGAGTTAGTCGATCACCTCACTGGAAAATAGGAGTAAACAATGGGAGCCGATCGGGTGAGTGGTCTTTTTTGGCTGGTCTTCGGCCTTATCTGCATTTATGGGTCTGTGCTGCTGGAACTGGGAACCTTTCGGGAGCCGGGTTCGGGCTTTTTCCCTTTCCTGGCCGGATGCTTTTTCAGCCTGATGGCCATCATTGTATTATTGAGATCGCTCATCCCAGGACGGGGGTTTCAGGCCAAACTCTCCTCTCTCTGGGAGGGGCTGAATTGGCATCGACCCCTTGCGGTAGGACTCCTGATGTTGGGCTATATTCTGGCCCTGGAAAGAGCCGGTTTTTTTCTTACCTCCCTCATTCTCCTTTTTTTCATGCTTAAGTGGTTGGAAAAATTCCCCTGGTGGAAAGCCCTTCTGATCCCCCTCTCGGCTTCAGCTTTCATTTATTTGCTGTTCCATACTCTTTTGAAAGCGACCTTGCCCATGGGGATCTTGGGGATCTGACTCCAGGAGGCTTTTGCTCATGGATTTTTTTAGTAGTTTAATGGCCGGCTTAAGCGTTGCTTGCCAACCCCATAACCTCTTATTCTGCTTCCTGGGCGTTTTCATCGGAACGCTGATCGGTGTTCTTCCCGGAATCGGGCCAGTGGCAACCATGTCTATCCTCTTACCCATGACTTACGGCATTTCTGCCACTACCGCGATCATCATGCTCGCCGGTATTTATTACGGGGCCTATTATGGCGGCTCCACAACTTCTATATTGGTGAATATTCCCGGTGAGGCTGCTTCGGTCATCACCTGCCTCGATGGTTACCAGATGGCCCGACAAGGCCGAGCTGGGCCAGCCCTGGGGATTGCTGCCTTTGGATCTTTTATCGCCGGCACGTTGGGGATTATTATTCTCCAGGCTCTCGCACCCCCCCTTGTTTCCGTTGCCCTCAAATTTGGCGCGCCTGAATATTTTTCTCTTATGATCCTTGGCCTCATCATTCTCATTTTTTTGGTAGAGAAATCGATCATCAAGGCTTTGATGATGGCCGGGGTGGGTTCCTTTCTGGGAACCGTGGGATTGGACACCATAACGGGCGTAGCTCGTTTTTCATTCGATATCCCCGAATTTTTGGATGGGCTGGGAATCGTCCCGATGGCCATGGGCCTTTTCGGCATTGCGGAGATCTTCGTGAACCTGGAAAAGACGATCCAGAGGCAGGTAATTTCGACGAAGATCACCAGGCTCCTGCCCAGCTTTAGGGATTGGATGGAGAGCAAGTGGGCCATCGTCCGGGGGTCCGTGGTGGGATTTTTCTTGGGCATTCTGCCGGGCGGCGGAGGCGTCCTGGCGTCTTTTGTCTCTTACGCCGTTGAGAAAATGAGTTCAGGGACTCCGGGAAAGTTCGGCCACGGAGCAATTGAAGGGGTTGCTGGTCCTGAATCAGCAAACAACGCTGCCGCGAGCGGGGGGTTCATCCCTTTGCTCACCCTGGGGATCCCGGTGGGTGTCGTCCAGGCCATTCTCCTCGGTGCTCTGATGATGCACGGCATCACTCCCGGCCCCATGTTATTGAAGGAGCACCCCGATCTTTTCTGGGGGGTCATCGCCAGTATGTACGTGGGCAATGTTATGCTCCTCCTGCTGAATCTGCCCTTAATTGGCCTCTGGGTCCGGGTCCTGCGGGTTCCCTACGCCATCTTATTCCCCCTTATACTCCTATTTTGCCTCATCGGTGCCTATGCGATCAACAATAGTACGGTAGATGTAGCCATAATGCTCTTTTTCGGTGCTTTAGGTTACCTGATGCGCAAATTCGAGTATGAACCCGCACCCTTCATCCTGGCTTTTGTTCTGAGTCCCATGTTAGAGACAGCCTTGCGGCGATCCCTGATCGTTTCGAGTGGGGACTTCACCATTTTCTTGACTCGCCCCATCTCGAGCGGATGCTTAATCTTGGCCGCCGTGCTTCTGATCCTGGCGGCCCATCCTGCTTTCCGCAAACGCAGGCGAAAGATGTTAGAAGAAGCGAGGTAAAATAACTGACCCATTTACCTTGAGAAAAATCTAATAAAAAGGAGACAAGAAAATGAAAACGATTAGAATTTTTAGGGAAATATTCTTTGCCGGGCTGATTCTGGTTTTCCTACTTTCCCTGCCCTACTCGACATCAGCCCAGGATTACCCGACCAAGTCCATTACCCTTTATTGCGCCTACGTCGCCGGGGCTACGACCGACATCACGACGAGAGCACTGGCCACGGGTGCGGAAAAACTGTTGGGAGTCCCGATTATGGTCGAGAATAAACCCGGGGGAAATTCGACGGTGTGCGCTTCCCTGTTGGCCAGCAAGAAGCCAGATGGGTACACGCTGGCGGTCGTGCCCACCGGGGTGATCGCCCAGCTGCCCCAGATTTATAAGGTCTCTTACAGCCCATTCAATGCTTTTACCCCGCTCTTGCAATACAGCCGGTATATCGGCGGCCTGTGCGTGCTCAGCGAATCTCCCATCAAGACCATCGACGAGTTCATTGCCTACGCCAAGTCCCGCCCGGGCCTCACCTATGGGTCGCCGGGGATGTACAGCCAGCAGCATCTGGCCGTGGACCTATTCGCCCAATGTAAGGGGCTGCACTTGAAGCATGTTCCTTACAAGGGAGGGGCAGAAGCGATTACCGCCTTTCTGGGCAAGCATACCGATTTCATCGCCGGGTCTGGCTCCCACATTCCCTACGTCAGGCAGGGGGCATTCAGACTGCTCATGGTTTATAATGCCACCAAACGGGACCCCAGTTACCCTGACATCCCCATCTCAAGAGAACTGGGTTGCGAGGACTATCCCGCGGATGGCCTGATGGTAGCGGGTCCCAAAGGTCTCCCCGACCCCATCGTCAAGAAGTTGAAAGACGCTTTTAAGACAGTCGCCGAGAGCCCGGAATTCCAGAAGCTGCTGGTGCAGATCAATCTTCCCTATGACTACAAGGACGGCGCAGATATCGATAAGGAGGCACCGGCTAATTACGAATGGTTTAACGCTTTTTATAAGAAGATAGGCTTGATAAAATAAGAGGGAAAATTCGCCAGCAGTCTAATCCATCTAAGTTCACAATTTCCAGTCCTGAATTAAAGGACAGGCAAGGAGGGGAAAGATTCCTTACAAAAGATTCGCCGCAGAAAACCCGGGAGGATAATACTCCAGGAGCAACGTGATCGCTGGGAATAGGAGGTAAAATAATTATGGGAGAAGCGCGAAAGAAAATAGAAGAGGCCAAGAAGCAGTGGGAGGATAAGACTCTCAAGCCGGCCCTGGAAAGGTTTAAGCTCAAAGAGTCACCCACTCAGTTCCATGCCCCCTCAGACCTGAAAGATGGATTCAATTTCCTGGACCATGTCGGGTTCCCCGGCCAGTATCCCTTTACAGCCGGGACTTATCCGACCTTTCCCTACCGGACAGGGGAAAGGGGTTCGGGGGGAATCGCCCAGGCCGCCGGATTAGTGCGGGCTGGCCGTTATTCTGGTTATGGGGCGCCGGAAGATACTCGCGATTATTATCTGCACATGAAGAAGCTGGGTTCCCGCTCCGGCCCCAATGTTGCCTTCGACCTGCCCACCCAGTGCGGCTACGATTCGGACAGCCCGGTGGCTGCCGGAGAAGTCGGCCGGGTGGGCGTGGCCGTGGATACGCTGCGGGACTTGGAGGTCATCTTTGAAGCTTTCTCCGGAGAAAATGACATAGACCGCACAGCGGCAAATTTCACGATTAATGCCCCCGCGAACATCCTCATGGCCATGTACCTGGGGCTGGCAGAAAAACGGGGAATTGCTTGGGATAAGCTGCGGGCCACACCGCAAAATGACATTCTGAAAGAATACGTGGCCCGGGGTACCTATATCTTTCCTCCCCGTCCGGCCATGCGCATGTTTCGAGACAGTTTGGTATTCTTTACCAAGAATCTTCCGAATGTGAACATCACCAGTATCGGGGGTTACCACATCCGAGAGGCCGGGGCTACGCGGGAGCAAGACCTGGCCTTTAGCATGGCCATTGGGGCGGCTTACCTGCAGGAAGGGGTGAATGCCGGGCTGGCGGTGGATGCCTTTGCCCCGCGTTTTACTTTTAATGCTTTTGGCGGGAGCATGGAATTTTTTAAGGAAGTCGCCTTTCACCGGGCCGCCCGGAGGATGTGGGCTAGGCTTCTTAAGGAAAAGTTTGGAGCCAAGAATGAAAGGTCCATGACTCTGCGCGTTCCCCTTACCGTTTATCCGGGAAACTTCAACTGCACGGTGCAAAGACCCCTGAACAACCTCGTCCGCTCTGTCGTCGGGGGCATCGCCGCAGCCATGGCCGGTGGCCCCCCCGGCTGCTACCCGCCTTTTGATGAACCCCTGGGCCTGGGATGGAGCCTGGAGGCTATTCAACTCAGTGAGGATGCAGCCCGCATTCTGCAGCATGAAGCCCGCCTGGTGGACGTGATGGATCCTCTGGCAGGGTCTTACTACGTGGAGTCGTTGACGGATCAAATCGAAGGCGCATCCTGGGCGGAATTCGAAAAGATTCAATCA
Source organism: uncultured Syntrophaceae bacterium (assembly GCA_964421095.1). GTDB lineage: Bacteria > Desulfobacterota > SM23-61 > SM23-61 > SM23-61 > CAYQWO01. Next base: position 1,346 of record CAYQWO010000007.1, on the reverse strand, counting down.
ATGGGCGGAGCTGTAGCCGCCATCGAAAGCGGGTATATGCAGCGCGAGGTGGCCCGCAGCGCCTACGAACGCCAGAAAAAACTCGAAGAGGGAAAAGAATTGATCGTGGGCGTGAATTGTTTCCTGGGAGAGAGCGAACTTGAGGTCACCACTACCCGCTTGGTTCCCCATCCATATGATCCCAATCGCCGGGAAGAGGCGGAACGCCGACAGATCGAAAATCTTAAAGAAGTGAAGCAGCACCGGAGCAATGGAGAAGTTAGCCGTCTGCTCAAAGAACTCGGGGCAGCTGCCCAGAAAGAAGAGGTAAATTTAATTCCCCATTTTATCGAGTGCGCCAAGGCTTACGTAACCGAGCAGGAAATATGCGATGTTTTGAGAGGAATTTTCGGCGAATACCACCCGGCGACGATATAACGAAAAATTCGAAATCCGAAGCACGAAATTCGAAATAAATTCGAACGCTCAAAATCCAAATGGATCAAACATGCGTTTCGAATTTTGAAATTGGCATTTCGGATTTGTTTCGTCCCGCGTTTCGCGGGATTCGAAATTCTAATTTCGGATTTAGCGATGAATCTTATAGAACTTTCTACTCACCTTTCTAAGGAGGCGATTCAATGAATCAGGAACGGAAAATCAGGGTTCTCGTGGCCAAGCCCGGTTTGGACGGCCATGATCGCGGGGCAAAAGTGGTGGCCTACGGGCTAAGAGATGCTGGCTTTGAAGTGGTTTACACCGGCCTCCGGCAGACCCCGGAGATGATTACCAATGCGGCAATTCAGGAGGATGTGGATGTCGTCGGGTTAAGCATCCTCTCCGGTGCCCATTTGAGCTTGACCAAACGGGTCATCCAAAACCTCCGGGAAAAGGGTGCCGGAGACAAAATGATCCTTGTGGGGGGAATCATCTCCCCGACGGATACGAACAAGCTGAAAGAAATGGGGGTGGCCGAAGTTTTCATTCCGGGGACCCCCATCAAGATTATTGCGGATTTCATCAAAAAGAAATTTACGGGGTAGTCTCGGAAAAGTTTCGGGCAGGAATTTCACCATGGAGAACACAGCACGGCATAGCTGCAACCAAAACAATGACCTATTTTTAACTAATTAACCTCGACCACTGGAAATTCAATTTATTCCCCTCCCCCTTCGACGGGGGAGGTGTGGGTGGGGGTGAATAGACTAAGTTCCCCCTCCCCTTAATCCCCTCTGGGTTTGTGGATCAATTTCACTGTGCTTTGCCAAACTCGAGAGTTAACCTGACAGACGATGCCGAATGATGTATTAACTTCTTCCTGTAACATGCAGAATCAAAATTTGTCAGGGGATGGAAGATTACGAACG
>CAYQWO010000006.1:21602-30004 GCA_964421095.1 uncultured Syntrophaceae bacterium | reverse complement strand
TACAGAGAGCCTGTTCTATTGGCGCGACAAATCGGGCCGGGAAGTGGACTTCGTGCTACGCCGCGGTCGCGCCGTCCATGCAGTTGAATGCAAAATCAATCCTGATCGATTCGATCCCGAATCCTTAGGGGTTTTCCGTGGTCTTTACGCACAGGGCCAAAATTATCTCGTTTGCCCCGGCATCGAGGAACCCTATGAACGCCGCTTTGGCAAACTGATTCTTCGAATCACCAGTTTTCAGGGCCTTCTGCGAGAGTTGGGTGATGACTTTGGCCCATAAGCCGTCGGCGTCACAAATAATGCAAAAATCTGCTGGTCCAAGGCCATAAATTGGTTTACCTTCAGGAAATGGTTCTTGGCGGGCTGGTAACGGCCCATCCCTCACCGGCTACCGAAAGCTCGAGGCACCGAACAGCATGGCCAGCGTCTTCTGGTGCAACCCCCTCTCGACCTGCTTTAACTTCAACTGTATTCCAAGGCTTCGATGTGTCAAAATGGTTTCAAACAAAAACTGCATTTGTCGAAACTGGCGAGGCTTTCAATATCCATGCGAGGGACATAAAGTTTTAAAACTTAGGTGGGTAAATGATATTAATGTGCTTACATACCGCAGGTCGGGGGTCCAATTCCCTCACCGCCTGCGAGCAAAACGAAGGGGCTGGCAATTCCCCCTCTTTTATATTCGCAGCCGGGGTTAAAAGGACCTGAATATGAGTTTCTTAAAAAAGATAGACTCATGGCTGATCGGCGTTTGCCTGGCCCGGGTAGGCACAGGGCTCGTGCTGATCACTTACGCTGCGGCCCTCCCGATTGTTCAGAGGGAATGGGGAATGTCCGCCGCCAAAGCTGGCTCCATTTCCAGCGGCAATCAATTCGCTTATGCCATATCCTTAGTGATTTTTTCAAGCCTGGCCGATTTGTGGGGGGCCAAAAGAGTTTTTCTGGGTTCCACGACCGTCGGCGCGCTCGCGGCCATGGCTTTTGCCCTTTTCGCCCGGGATTATTTCTCGGCGCTTATTCTCTATACTCTGGTGGGAATTTCTCTGGGAGGCTCTTATACGACAGGGCTCATGCTGCTCACCGAGCGTTATGACGCGGCCAAGCGGGGCACGGCGATGGGATATTTTATTGCCAGCACCTCGGCTGGATATGCCTTGTCCCTCCTAATCACAGGACTCGTCCTGCCCGTTGGAGGCTATAAACTTTCCTTTTTCCTCACCTCTCTTGGAACACCCATCGGTGCCGGGCTGGCTTGGCTCACCCTCTGGCGGACCCCAAATACCATATTCCAGGATCGCCGCCAACAAGGTCTTACCCAGGGTGTTTTGGGGAATAAGCCGGCCATGCTGGTGATCGCAGGGTATACCTTTCACAGTTGGGAGCTTCTGGGAATGTGGACCTGGACACCAGCGTTTCTGGCCGCCTGCTTTACCTTTTGGGGAGTCGCAGACGTAAGGGCGGCCGGCATGGGCTCCTACATCACGGCGTTTTTCCATTTCACCGGGATGTTGGCCTCTTTTTCTATGGGCGTTTTGTCCGACCATTGGGGTCGGGCCACTGTGCTTTTGGGCATTTCTGGAATCAGCACCCTTTGTTCTTTTCTTTTCGGCTGGACTTACGGTTGGCCGCTCATAATTACAGTCGTCCTCGGGGCGCTGTACGCCTTTTCATGCCTGGGTGACTCCCCGGTGCTTTCCGCTGCCCTGTCTGAAGCAGCGGATCCCGCTTATCTGGGTGCGGCTTTTGGCGTCAGATCGCTCTTGGGCTTTAGTGCTGGAGCTGTGGCCCCGCTGACTTTCGGGCTGATTCTCGACTGGACCAATCCTGGCACTGTCGGCCGGCTCTATGTGCAGTGGGGCTGGGCCTTTTCTTCGTTGGGTATAATGGGGCTCGGCGCCGTGGCCATGGCTTTGCTGTACAAGCGCATCGGTGCTTCGGGATCGGGACCCTATGAAAGAAGTGGCCGATAACGGTGTCCGGGAACTGACCAACACATCAAGATTCACAATGTCGGATGCCCCCATGGTTTTGCATAATATCCTCGGAGGACATGAATCCTGGGGATGCGAACCGAAAAGCACAATCAGACCAGAGCCTCGGGCCAGGAAACCCTTTTCCAATCATTCTCCCCTCGACCGGCCCCTCTTTTAAGGGGATAGTTCAATCGGTCTTTATGGCACATGTGTTCGAGGATCGTCCTTCCCTAACTACACATGAATCCTCGACTGAGGCGGTGAGTTTCATCTCCTGATTCCGCAGGCGCGTAGGGAAATGGGGATCCAGATGGACCAAATTTTATAACCTGTTGAAATGACATTGTTTTATCGAACAAGGGCGTATGAAAACTGCTTTCCTTTACAAAAAACTGCGAAATGCCGATATTTTTATTAATAGAGGGAAGGAAGAAAAATTAACCCGGAGGCTTACCAAGGCCCCCTGTCATGTCTGGATTCACGCCCATACGCTTCGGAAAATACCTCCTTTTGGATAGGATCGCCTCGGGAGGGATGGCCCAGTTATACCGGGCCAAAATAACTGGGGTTGAGGGCTTCGAGAAGCTTATTGCGATCAAGATGATCCATCCCCACCTTTCCGGTGAGAAAGAATTGGTCAGCGCCTTCATTGACGAGGCCAAACTTGCCGCTCTCCTAAACCACCAGAACATTGTCCAGATTTATGATTTCGGCTTCATGGAAAATTCTTATTTTATTGCCATGGAATATCTCTTCGGAAAAGATCTTCGCCATATCTTCTATAAGGCCCGCAGAAAAGGCATGCCTCTCAGCTTGGAACACGCCCTCTATATTACCTCCCAAATCTGTTCGGGGCTGGATTACGCCCATAAGATGACGGACTTGAAAGGGAAACCTCTGCAAATCATCCACCGCGATATCAGCCCTCCAAACATCTTGATAACCTACGAAGGTGACGTAAAAATCGTCGATTTCGGCATAGCCAAGGCTGCCAGCCTGAGTAGCGTAACTCCAGATGGGAGGCTCAAAGGGAAGGCACCCTATATGTCCCCTGAGCAGGCGGCGGGGGAAAAAATCGATCACCGCTCGGACATCTTTTCCACCGGAATCCTCCTCTATGAACTGGTCACTGAAAAGCGGATGTTTACCGGGGAAGCCCTGGAGATTCTGGCCAAGGTTCGCCAGGCAGAATTTGAGGCGCCGGAAGCGGTGCGGAGCGGTCTCCCGCCCGAGCTGTATGAGATTCTCCGCAAAGCTCTGGCCAAAGAAGTTGATCGACGTTATCAATCTTGCGGGGAAATGCTGGTGGATATTGAAGAGTGCATGTTCGAGCTATCCTGGCGGCCCACTGACCGGGGACTTGCCGAATACATGAAAAAGCTTTTCGGAGATGAGATGGACACTGAAGGAACGTGGTTTGGGCACGAGCGCCGGAGAGCCGGGCAGGATTGGGAGAAGGTCAAGGCTAGGATAAAAGAAGAAGAGTCTACAGAACGAAAGAAACATCGGATCTTATATTTGGCCTTACCTGTCATCCTGACCGTCATTGTTTTGATTTGGATCTTAGGGTCTAGAGAGAAATCGGTCAATGCGCTCCACATAGAATCTTTCCGGTCCCCGGCCTCGTTATCATCCCATAAGACGACTGCGGACAAAGCTTTGTCCAAAAAGGCTGAAAAGAGGCCGGGCCATTACACCGAAGCGAAGGCTTTGCAGGAAAAGGCTGCCGGACTGATGGAGAAAAACCCTGAGGAGGCTAAATCTCTATTGCTCCGGGCGATCGAGTTGGACCCCAAAAGCGTGCCGGCCCATTTCCAGCTGGGCCTAGCCTACATGTCGCTAAAAAATTCCCCTAAGGCGATAGATGCCTATCAAAAGGCCATTGAACTCGACCCCAAGTTTCCAGACGCCTATTTCAACCTGGGATATATCCATGCGATGAATAAAAATTACTCAAAGGCTGAGGAAATGTACAGCCAGGTGGTGAAACTGGCTCCCGTCTTCCTGGATGAGGCTCTTTTCAATCTCAGCGTGGTTCAAGAGAAACAAGGGAAAAGAAAACAGAGCATCGCGAACCTGGAACAGGCCGTTAAGGTTAATCCGAAAAATGAGATGGCCCAAAAGTTTCTAAAAAGGCTAAAGGGGGTTTCTTGAGAAAAAGAAAGAAGAACAGTTACCAGAGGGAAATGTTCATGTGGGCCGGCGGGCTAGCCTTGGGAATGATCTGTTTAGGCTGTATCGCCATTGTTCCTGTAGAAGAGGAAACTTTGCCCACCCCGCCTCCCATGAAGTCATCTTCTGATGTGCGTGAAGAGCCTGGGCCAACTGCGCCGATCAAGGCCGAACCCGCGCAGAAAAAGGCCTTGTATGTTCATACCGTGAAATGGAGCGGTGAGACGGTATCCATCATCGCCGCCTGGTATACCGGGGATCAGCAAAATTGGAAGGCCCTAACGCAAGCCAATCCCCAAATCAATCTCATGCAGATTTGTGAAGGGGATAAGATTCAGATACCGGATCATCTGTTGAAGACGCGGGAGCCTCTACCCAGAGAATTTGTTAAACGCTTTTACTCAAAATCGAGGAAAGAAAAATCTAGGCCCAGGGCGGAAGATATTCAGGGGCAGGAGGAAGAACCAAAGCTTTTCGGCCCCAAAAAATAGCCGGCAAGGTAATTCCTTTTTCTTCGCTTTCCAAAATAACTGAGGCCCGCTCAAAAAGCTTTCAATCTCCCGATCTCTCCCTTAAGCAACCCGCAAGGGCTGGCAAACAGGCCCAGAATAGTTCTGACCATATATCATTCCAGCAAATGACTCCCCGGGGTGGCTGCCTGAATGAAAATATGTTATCCTGATCAAGGGATCTACAGGTAGAACAAAATTCCATTGACAACTTTTTTCCCAGCGATTAATAATACAGGGCATACATTTCGCTCGTTCGATTGAAAATTCCAACCATCGGAGAATAAATTTTGCAAGAGCCCCAGCAGAAAGGGGAGGGAGTTACTTTTCGCTTGCCCGTAGAAGAGGAGCTGATCCACCGCGTCTCCTGGTTAATCGGCCTCCGGTGGCTTGCGGCCCTCGGGGTTATGGGAACCACCGCAGTCACCGGGCCTCTCCTTGGCCTGCTCATCCCGCAGGGGAAATTGTTTCTTGTAGGAACGATCATCGCGGCCTACAATGCTGTTTTCTACCTGCGCCTCAGGGCCCTCCGGCGGGATCCGGCCGCCGGCGTCGAACGGTTCAGCCATTTTGCCAGCGTCCAGTTTTTCATAGACTGGCTGGCTTTGATCTTCCTGGTTCATTATACCGGGGGCATCGAAAGCCCGGTTATCTTCTACTTTATCTTTCACGCCATCATTGCCAGCATTCTTCTTCCCCCCCAAGCCTGCTACTTTCACGCTACCGTGGGGGTCGTGCTGGTCGGCACTCTGGCTTTGATGGAATATTATCAAATCATCCCGCATGTCGCCATTCCCGGTTTCCTGAAACCTCATTTCCAGCAGCCTTTTTATGTGATGGGCACGCTTTTCTTTTTCGGCAGTGCCATTTATGTGTCCATCTATTTGGCCACTTCCATCACGCGGCAACTCTGGGCCCGCACCCGGCAATTGGCCCGACTGAAGCAGCGGCTGGAAAGCGCCTTGAACATGACCCAGTCCCTTTACGACATCGCCAAGGCAGTCACCTCTACCCTCAATTTTCCCGAGGTGCTCAACACGATTGCCCAACTGGCCACCAAGGCCATGAATGCCAAGGCTTGCTCCATCCGCCTTCTCGATGAGGAACGGCGCCAGCTCCGGATCGGCGCGGCTTTTGGCCTGAGCCAGGAGTATCTGGCCAAGGGCCCTGTGGATTTGGATAAGAGTTTGGTGGACCGCGGGGCCCTCCGCGGCAAACCGGTGGCCGTGCTCGATGTCACCAAAGACCCCGGATTCCAGTACCCGGAAGAGGCCCGGAAGGAAGGAATCCGCTCTGTCCTCTGCGTTCCTCTGAGCGTGCGGGAGAAAACCATCGGGGTCCTCCGATTATACACAGGAGAGATCCACCGCTTTACTGATGAGGAAATCGAGTTTCTCTCCGCCCTGGCCAGTCAGGGAGCCGTGGCTATCGAGAATGCCGGTACCTATCAACGTCTGGAAGAGTTAGAACAGGCGAAGTCTGATTTTGTCTTCACCGTCGCCCATGAACTCAAAGCCCCGGTGGCGGCCATCCAATCCATCCTGCGGGTCCTCCTGGAAGGATACGCCGGAGAAATTTTTCAAAAACAAAAGGAAATGATCGACCGTGCCGAACGAAGACTGATCGCCCTCCAGAGTCTCCTTCGCGACCTGCTCGCCCTGGGTGCGCTCAAGGGGGCGCTCCCGGAAACGAAAAAAACGGATGTAATCTTGAATGGGATCGTCAACCGGGTGGTAGACGCGATCCAACCCGAGGTCGAAGAAAAAGGTCTGGAATTGCGGGTGGAGGTCCCTGACACGCTCGTAACCATCAAGGCCAACGATGAGGACCTGGAACGTCTTCTGGGCAACTTGCTGGAGAACGCCGTGAAATACACTCCTCCGCAAGGGAAGGTCCACCTTCAGCTCCGTTGGAATGACAAAACGGTCCGCATTGTGGTCTCGGACACGGGCATCGGGATCGCTCCAGAATCCATGCCCCGCATATTCGAGGAATTCTACCGCGGCAAAAATGCCAAGGAGATGGGGCAAGAGGGCACGGGGCTGGGCCTGTCTCTGGTCAAACACATCGTGGACCGTTATCACGGGGAAATCGGCGTTGAAAGCAAGCTCCGGGAAGGAAGCACGTTCACCATCACCCTTCCCAGGGAATAACCCCTGTTAGGGTTCTAGGGGCCCAGGGTTCAAGGGGTCGAGGGGATTATAAAGGAAGACCAAAATTCAAAATTGGGAATTCAAGGCGAAAATAAACTTGACAGCATGTGCTCAAGCTTCATAATTTGAGTTCTCGTTTTCCCTTGAACCCATGAACCCTTGGACCCTTATTATGAGCCATATCATAGAAATTCTCCAGACCTTCTCGATAAGATAAGTCAACAATCCTACCCGCCCTGAGGAGTGGTCGATGAAGATTGCGTTGGATGACCGGGCGCGAGCTTTTGGCGCCAAGATTAGCCAAATGATCGGGCAAAACATTGACGGATGCTATCAATGCGGGAAATGTACAGCCGGCTGCCCGATTGCTTACACCATGGAAATCCCCCCGCACGAGATCGTGCGCCTGGTGCAGTTGGGACGCCAGGAAGAAGCGCTGGCTTCCCATACGATCTGGCTCTGCGCCTCCTGCGAGACCTGCACATCCCGCTGCCCGAAAAATATTGACATCGCCTCCGTCATGGATGCCCTGCGCATCCTGGCCTTCCGCCAGGGACGGACTCAGGCGGAGAAGGAGATTACTCTCTTCCACAAACTTTTTCTGCAGGTCGTGGGACGCTTCGGCCGGGTCAATGACCTGCACCTCATGGGCAAATATAACCTGCTGACCCTGAACCCTCTGAAGGATTGGCGCCTGGGGCAAAAGCTCCTCTCCAAGGGAAAATTGCGGTTGACTGCGCCCCCAGTTAAAGGATTGAAGGAGTTTCAGGAAATCCTCCAGCGCGTTCAGGCCAGCGAGACAAAAACACCATGAAGTACGCCTACTATCCAGGATGCTCGTTGCACTCCACCGCTGCGGATTACCAGCAATCCATCGATTCCGTTTTCCAGAGATTGGCCATCGAGTTGCAGGAGATTGAAGGCTGGACGTGCTGTGGGGCCTCGGCGGCCCATGTTTCGGACGTTCTGCTGCCCCTGGCCCTGCCAGCGAAAGATTTGCTGAAGGTGGAGAAAATGGGGCTGGAAGTCGTCGTTCCTTGTGCTGCCTGTTATAACCGCATGCGCCAGGCCAACCATAAACTGAGGGAGAATGCGGAACTGCGCCGGAAGGTAAATCAGGTTCTGCAGGCTGAATATCACGCGCAGGTGAAGGTGCGGCACATCTCGGACGTGGTGGTCAATGAATACGGCCTGGAGGCCATCGCCCAGCGGCAGGAGCATGGCCTGAAAGGGATGAAGGTAGTCTGTTATTACGGCTGCCTTTCGGCCCGGCCCCAAAAAATCGTGGCCTTCGATGATGCCGTGTATCCTTCTTACCTTGACCGCTTGATCCGCACCCTGGGGGGAGAGCCGCTGGAATGGCCTTTCAAGACCGAGTGCTGCGGCGGTTCTTTTTCAGTTTCCAAAAGGGAGGTGGTCCTGAAATTGACTCACGATTTACTCGATATGGCCCAGAACCTGGGCGCAGAGGCCATGGTGGTGGATTGCCCTCTGTGCCAATTTAACTTAGATTTCCGGCAGGAGGAAGTGGAGAAAAAATATGGAGCGCACTTTGCCCTTCCGGTTTTCTACTTCACCCAGTTGTTGGGACTATG
>CAYQWO010000006.1:18194-21502 GCA_964421095.1 uncultured Syntrophaceae bacterium | reverse complement strand
GAAAAGGGCGTGATTATCTCTCGCGACTACAAGTACATGTGTTCCGATCCGGGCCAGAACATCATCAAAGAATATATTCGTTTATATAAATTAGACCGGGTCGTGGTGGCCTCCTGTTCTCCCCTGCTACACGAACGCACCTTTCAGAATACGGTGAAAGCCGAGGGCCTGAATCCATATTTAATGGAGATGGCCAACATCCGCGAGCAATGTTCCTGGGTGCACAGAGATCGGGCGGAGGCTACGGCTAAGGCCATGGAGTTGATCAAAATGGCCGTGGCCAAAGTGCGGATGAACGAGCCGCTTTTTCCCAAGCGCATCCCCATGGAGCGCAAAGCTCTGGTCATGGGCGGCGGAATATCGGGGATGCAGGCCGCCCTGGACATCGCCCTCGTCGGTCACGAGGTGATCCTGGTGGAGCGGGCGCCATCGATCGGCGGCCGGATGGCCCAATTTGACAAGACCTTCCCCACTCTGGATTGCGCCGCCTGCATCCTTACGCCCAAGATGGTGGACGTCCGCAGCAACCCGAATATCCGCATCCTTACCTACTCGGAAGTAGAGAGCGTCGAGGGGTACGTGGGGAACTTCGAGGTCAAGATCCGCAAGAGGGCCCGTTCCGTGGATATGTCCAAGTGCACAGGCTGCGGAGAGTGCATGCAGAAGTGTCCCGTCCGTGTGGACAGCGAATTCGACTTGGGTCTGGGAAAGCGCAAGGCCATCTATATCCCTTTCCCCCAGGCTGTGCCGAACGTGCCGGTGATCGACCGGGTCCATTGTCGTTTTTTCACCCAGGGAAAATGCCAAGTTTGCCAAAAACTTTGCCCGGCTGAGGCGATCGATTACGATCAAAAGGATGAAGTGCTTACGGAGAAGATTGGGGCCATTGTCGCCGCCACGGGCTTCGACTTATCCGACCCCAATGACTACAGTGAATACGGCGGGGGGCGGTATAAGGACGTGATTAATGGCCTGCAATTCGAGCGGATGATCAACTCCTCCGGACCGACGGAGGGGCATTTGAAACGACCCTCAGACGGCAAGGAGCCCAAGACCATCGTCTTCATCCAATGCGTGGGTTCACGAGATGAAAACCTGGGGCGCCCTTATTGCTCCAAGATGTGCTGCATGTACACAGCCAAGCATGCCATCCTGACGAAGGAGCATATTCCGGACGCCCAGGTCTACGTCTTCTACATCGATATCCGAGCTGCCGGGAAAAATTATGAGGAATTCGTCCGGCGGGCCATCGAACAATACGGGGCCATCTACCTGCGGGGGCGGGTCTCGCGGATCTTCGAGAAGAACGGGAAGTTGATCGTCCGTGGGGCCGACACCCTCTCCCGGGGGCAAGTAGAGATCGAAGCGGACATGGTGGTTCTGGCCACAGCCCTGGTGGCCCGGAGCGATTCGATCAAAGTGGCCCAGATGCTGGGCATTCCCTACGACCAGAATCATTTTTTCACAGAGATGCACCCCAAGCTGGCTCCAGTGGAGAACGTGACCATGGGGATTTACCTCACCGGGGCCTGTCAAGCCCCCAAGGACATTCCCGATTCCGTGGCCTCGGCCAGTGGGGCTTCGGTGAAAGTCTGCGCCCTTTTTGCGAACGAGGAATTGATCGCCGACCCGATGACCGCCCAGATCAACCCTAACCTCTGCTCTCTCTGCAAGACCTGCGTGGATGTCTGCCCGTTCAGCGCCATCATTGAAGAAGAGGTGAAAAGGCCCGATGGCCGGGTGCAAAAACAGATGCGGGTGATCGAGGGGATATGCCATGGCTGCGGGGCCTGCGCGGCCTCTTGCCGGCCGGGGGCGATTACCCTGAAGGGGTACACGGACCAGCAGATCTTCTCGGAGATCGAATCGATAGCAGTTTCGTTTTAAAAAAGCCACCAGCGCTCAGCCCCGCGAGACGCGGGGCTGAGCGCTGACCGCTTTTTTGAGGTGTTCATGGAAGTTAAGCCAGAAGTGGAAAAGAAGAGCAAAGGTTGGGAGCCGCGAATCTTGGCCTTCCTCTGTCGCTGGTGCAGCTATGCCGGAGCGGACTTGACGGGCTCTTCGCGAATCAGCTACCCGCCCAACGTGCGCATCTTGCGGGTACCCTGTTCCGGGCGGGTGAATCCCGTCTTTATCCTCAAGACCCTGCGGGCTGGAATGGATGGCGTCCTGGTTTCCGGGTGTCATCCTGGCGATTGCCATTACACGGCGGGAAATTACACCGCCCGCAGAAAATTTGCCGTCCTCTCCCGGCTCTTGGAATACGTGGGGATTGATCCACGCCGGGTTCAATTCTCCTGGGTTTCGGCTTCGGAAGGTGAAAAATTCGCCAAAGTTGTAAGCGAAGTGGTGGCGGAGGTGAAGGCCTTAGGCCCGAACGAATTGTTTCGGCTCAACACCTCGGACCATACCGCCGAAGGGGCGGAGAGCCGCGAGCCGTGAGAAGGGACAACTGGTATGCCTGAAAAAATAGAAAAAGAGCTTATCGGCATTGTATCCAGGCTTTTTGCTGAAGGAAGAATTCATCATTTTCTGGGCTACGGGAAAGGTACGGTGAAATTCAAAACCACCCCGCTGATCGCTGGGAACCGGGAGGATCTGCAGGAGCTTTGGCTGGAAGACTTTTGCGCCCCCAACCTGACCCTTTACCTGAAGGATATCAAAGGCCAGGTGGGCCTATTGGTCAAAGGGTGCGATAGCCGATCGCTCGTCTCCCTGATCAAAGAGGGACAGGTGAGGCGGGAGGATCTCTACGTCGTGGGCCTTCCCTGCCCGGGACAGATCGATCCGGGAAAAGTCGCCGGGGCACTTGGTTGCGAAAGTGAAGAGTTGGAGGAGATTACGCGCAGGGGTCCCGAGATGGTAGTCCGGGTCAATGGTCAGGAAAAAACTTTGCCTAAGAGCCTGGCCCTGATGGATAAATGCCTCAACTGTCCATACCCCAAACCCTTGATCTTCGATTCCCTGCTCCCCGGGGAATACGTCGCGCCAGTACCCAGAGCCACCCCCACCGAGGACGAACTTCGCCGAAGACCCGTACCGGAGAAATGGGCCTTCTGGGCTGAGCAATTTAGGCGTTGCCTCCGCTGTTATGCCTGTCGTAATGTTTGCCCGGCCTGCTTCTGCCCCCGGTGCATCGTGGAAGAGAACATGCCCCAGTGGGTTTCCCCCCTGGCAACGATGGGAGACAATTTCGTCTTCCATCTGCTGCGTCTGATGCACGTGGCCGGGACCTGCACCTCCTGCGGGGAATGCCAGCGAGTCTGTCCGATGGGGATCCCTTTGATGAAGCTCAACGAAAAAATGAC
>CAYQWO010000006.1:13588-18094 GCA_964421095.1 uncultured Syntrophaceae bacterium | reverse complement strand
ATCGCCAAAGAGAATCTAAAGAAATGGCTGACCGATCTTAAAACTCAGGCCGAGGTTCTGACTCCCGCTAAGGCAAACGGCCTCTGGACGTACCGAAATTTTGACGGGCGGGATATTCCCCATAACTTCCAAAACTCCCGCCTTCCCCCAAAGGGGCTATTTTTAGAATCCCTGAGGGCCCTGTTCGAGTGGAAATTCCCCGGAGGCTCTTTGGAGGTGCGCCCCCTTCCCGCTATGGATGGTCTGCGGGTGATCTTCGGCTTGAGACCCTGTGACGCCCGAGCTCTGAAGATTCTCGAGTCGATCTTTGCCAGAGAATACCCGGACGTTTTCTATTTACGAAACCTTTCTCGAACCCTCCTACTGGGTCAGGCCTGCCGCGTTCAGTGTGAGGGTTCATTCTGCAGCGAGATGGGCATTGACTCCCAGGATTCGACGGACTTCGACATTTTTTTCAGGGAGGTCCCCCAGGGGTACTTAGCCCGGGCGGTCACAGCCAGGGGAAACGCCTTGGTGGAACGGAGAGATCTCTTTGAAGAATCTTCCGCAGAGGAATGGAACCTCGCGCAGAGTAAACCCCGGGGAAGCCGGGAGCAGCCTCTCTTCGACTTGGAAAGAGTGAAAGCGGGAGTGGCGAAATCTTTCCCGGATGAAAACTTCTGGAAGCGCTTTTCGGCCAAGTGTATCAACTGCGGGATTTGCACCTACCTCTGCCCCACTTGCCATTGCTTTGACCTTTGTGACTTGCAGATGCCCGGCCAGGGAATGCGGTTCCGCTGCTGGGATAGTTGCGCCTTCGCTGACTTCACGAAAATGGCCGTACACAACCCCCGGGAGGAAAAGTGGCGGCGCTACCGCCAGCGGGTCAGCCACAAGTTCCATTTCTTCTACCAGAACTTCCAGGCCATCGCCTGCGTGGGCTGCGGCCGGTGCGTGGGGCACTGTCCGGTGAACCTGGACCTGCGGCAGGTTTTGTTGGAGGCGGCGCGATGAATTCCCTCAAGACGGATGACTCAGCTCGGGAAAAGAACATATACCAGCCGCACCTGATGGAGATTATCAAAGTCATCTCGGAAACCGGGGATACCAAAACTTTCCACATTCAATTCGTAGAACCTTCTTTGCGGGAAACCTTCTCCTTCCTCTCCGGCCAATTCGCGGAGTATTCCGTCTTCGGTGAGGGGGAAGCCCCCTTCTGCATCTCCTCCAGCCCCACGCGCCCGGACCACCTGGAATTCAGCGTGAAACGGATAGGCCGGGTGACCCACGCCTTGCATCAATTGAACCCGGGAGACCTCATTGGCTTCCGGGGGCCTTACGGAAATCACTTCCCCCTGGACAGGCTAAAAGGAAAGAACCTTCTTTTCATCGGCGGGGGAATTGGCCTGGCCCCGCTCCGCTCGCTCATCCACAATGTCCTGGATAATCGGACGGATTATGGAGATATTACGATTCTTTATGGGGCCCGCAGCCCTCAAGATCTCTGCTTCAAATACGACCTGGAAACTTGGTCGCGGAATCCTCTGGTTAAGATGATCATCACCGTAGACGTGGGAGACGGTGACTGGAGGGGCAAAGTGGGTCTGGTACCGGTAGTCCTGGAAGAAATCGGCGCCTCTCCCAACGGGGCAGTGGCCATCACCTGCGGCCCACCCATCATGATCCGTTATACCCTTAAGTCCTTGGAGAAATTGAGCTTCTCTCCCTCCCAGATTTGGACCACCCTGGAGATGAAAATGAAATGCGGCCTGGGGAAATGCGGCCGGTGCAATATCGGCCCTCTCTATGTCTGTAAGGATGGTCCGGTCTTCAGCCTGGAAGAAATTCTCCACTTCTCCTCCGACGAGTTTTAATCTGCACCATCCGCAGACTTTCCGTGGGTAAATTCCCTTGCGGAATTCCGATGAAAAATGGGGTGGGGAGAGCCAAAAATGTATTGACTCCAGGGCGCTAAGGATGCTAAAATAATCCAAGAGTTAGAGAGCAGGAGGCAGGGAAATGTTTAAGATTGGCGACAAGGCGGTCTATCCTGCGCATGGTGTAGGGATCATCGAGGATATCAAATGTAAAGTGATTTCGGGAACCAAGAGAACTTTTTATGTTCTGCGGATCATCGACAAAGATATGACCATCATGATTCCTACGGATAATGCCCATAGCGTGGGATTGCGGGGAATCATCGATAAGAAGGAAGTTTCCAAAGTTTTCCGGATTCTGGCCGAAAGAAACGTGGAGACCGATTGCCAGACCTGGAATCGCCGGTACCGGGAATACATGGAAAAGATCAAATCCGGCTCTGTTTATGAAGTCGCCGAGGTTCTCCGCGACCTTGTTCACCTGAAAGGCGACAAAGACCTGTCCTTCGGGGAGAGACAGATGCTCGACTTGGCCGAGAACTTGCTGGTCAAGGAACTCTCCATCGCCAAAAACATGGCTGAAGAAAAAATGCGTCTTCGTCTTCAGAGCATCTTCGCTACCTGAACACCAGCTCTTCTTTTAAAAAATTCCCTGGAGAAAGGAGGTGAGAAAAGGTGGGAGTCTTTACCCTTAGAATCTTGCTGTTAGCCGCCACCGGAAGTAGCGGATATTTTCTGGGGCCGCAGATCAATCCCTCCCTGGAATCGGGGTGGTGGGGGATGGGCATCGGTCTGGCCATGGGAGTCCTAGTGATCTTATTCGAACGCAGCATTAAACGGATGCCGCTGAAGGTGGTCATCGGCGGGGCCATCGGGTTGGTCCTGGGTTTGATGTTGGCCAACCTCCTCATCAGCGCATTCTTCACGGCTTTATTTGAGAGGCTGGAGATTAACTTTGCTGGTTACGTTCTGATCAACAGCGCCTTCGGCTACCTGGGTTTAATTCTGGGCATCAAGAAAGGAAAAGAATTTGAACCCGCGAGGCTTCCCTGGTTTTCCAGAGGCGTAGCCCCGGGAAGCAATGGTCATAAAGTTCTGGATACCAGCGTGATTATCGACGGACGAATCGCAGATATCTGTGATACGGGATTCATGGAGGGAACGTTCATCATTCCCCAATTCATCCTCCAAGAATTACGGCACATCGCGGACTCTTCCGACCCCTTGAAGCGTGGAAGGGGGCGGAGAGGCTTGGATGTTTTGAATAGAATGCAAAAACAAACCAATCTGGAAGTTAAGATCGTCGATCAGGATTACCCCAAAATCCAGGAAGTGGACGCCAAGTTGATCGCCCTGGCCAAGGACACCAAGGCCAAGATCATCACCAATGATTTTAATCTAAACAAGGTGGCCGAGTTGCAAGGGGTTCCGGTGCTGAACATCAACCAGCTTTTCAACGCGCTCAAACCCGTGGTTCTGCCCGGTGAGGTCATGAACGTGAAAATCCTGAAAGAGGGGAAGGAATCCGGGCAGGGCGTGGCCTATCTGGATGACGGAACCATGGTGGTGGTGGACAACGCCAGGCGCTACATGGGCAAAAATGTAGAGGTCTCCGTAACCAGCGTTCTCCAGACCACAGCGGGACGCATGATCTTCACGGTCCTGAAAGAAGACGTCCCGGAAAATTTCTATCAGAGCTTCAATCACTGACGGGGGATCTATGGTGGAAGAAAACCCAGAATTTCCTGCAGAAATTCTGGGTTTTCTTTATGCCCGGAGACGAAGACGACTGGATCTCCCCCACCGCTCTGAGTTACCGCAGCTCTGAACTGGAGTGGATGATGCGCGTCGTGGCCTTGATCCCGGCAGCAGGCCGCGGCCGGCGAATGGGCAGCCAAAAAACCAAAGCCTTTCTTCCGCTGGGGGGAATTCCTCTTCTGAGTCGCACTCTCCAAAAATTCGAAGCCTGTTCCCAGGTGGATGAGATCTTGCCTCTGGTTCCCGCAGGGGATGTCCCTCTTTGGAGCGAAGAAATCCTTCACCGCTCTGGCTTAAAGAAAGTTTCTCGAATTCTCCCTGGAGGACCTGAGCGGCAAGACTCCGTTTACGGGGGGCTGAAGGCCATCGAGGGCCAGCCAGATGTTGTCATCATCCATGACGGTGTCCGACCCTTTGTCTCGCCAGAGCTGATTGAGCGCACCCTGCTGGCAACCCGTCGCCACCAGGCGGTCGTGGTGGCGCTTCCGGCTGGGGATACAATCAAGGAGATATCGGGAGAAGGAGAGGTCCTGAAAACCCTGGACCGCAGCCGCCTCTGGATCATTCAGACTCCCCAATCTTTCGAGTTCGGCTTAATTATCAAGGCCCACGAGATGGCCAGGGAAGAGGGATTTTACGGGACCGACGATGCCGCGCTGGTGGAACGATTGGGAATTCCGGTAAAGGTCATCGAGGGGTCCCGGTTCAATTTTAAGATCACCACCCCCGAAGACCTGATTTTGGGGGAAGCCCTGCTAAAACACTTAAAAGAAATTAGCTGTCAGCAATCAGCAGGGGGAGGCTGAAAGCTGATGGCTTAATGCTGAATGCTCTTTGGGGTTTTTATGCGCATTGGGTTCGGGTACGACGTCCATCGGCTGGTCGCCGGTCG
>CAYQWO010000006.1:0-13488 GCA_964421095.1 uncultured Syntrophaceae bacterium | reverse complement strand
GGGTTTTTATGCGCATTGGGTTCGGGTACGACGTCCATCGGCTGGTCGCCGGTCGGAAGCTGATCCTCGGAGGGGTACAGATTCCGAACGAGAAAGGCCTGGAAGGGCATTCCGATGCCGACGTTCTTTTGCATGCCATATGCGACGGGATTTTAGGGGCCATGGGCGAAGGAGACATCGGGAAGCACTTTCCCAACGCCGATCCCCGGTTTCGGGGAATCGCCAGTCTGGAGCTGCTCAAAAGCGTATCCTTGATGATGGCCCAACGGAAATGGAACGTGGAGAACCTGGATACCACCGTGGTCGCTGAGCAGCCCATGATCGGGCCATACATCCCCCAAATGGCCGAGAAGATCGCTGGGGCCCTGGAAATCCCTGCCTGGAGAGTCAACATCAAGGCCACTACCTCTGAGGGGCTGGGATTTATCGGAGAAAGAAAAGGAATCGTAGCCTATGCCGTTGTGCTTCTAAAGAGAGTCTCGAGTTCGGAGTAACAAGTTATGAGCTAAGAATTCTTATATTGCTTTTTTACTTTTCACTCATCACTCTTAACTACTTACTGTATTTACTATGGAAGAAGGCCTTCGAGTTCGTTTCGCTCCCAGTCCCAGCGGACTGCTCCACGTGGGCAATGCCCGCACGGCCCTCTTCAACTTCCTTTTCGCCCGCAAAATGGGCGGCGCATTCCTCCTGCGCCTGGAAGACACGGACGTGGAACGCTCGACGCCTGAGGCCGAGAAAACCATCCTGGAAGACCTCCATTGGCTGTCTCTCGACTGGGACGAAGGTCCCGGCCGGCCGGGTAATTATGGGCCCTACCGCCAGTCCGAGCGCCTGGAAATTTACCGCCGCTACGCTTTGCAGCTCTTGGAAAAGGGCCAGGCCTACCGCTGTTACTGTACGATGGAGGAATTGGAGGAAAAGAGGAAACGTTCGCTGGCCAAGGGGGTACCCCCTCGGTACGATGGCCACTGCCGTCATTTGAAACCTGAAGAGGAGCGGGCGCTGGCTGCGGGGGGTCGGCGAGCTTCGTTACGCTTTAAGGTGGAAGCCCGGACCGTAGAATTTGAAGACCTGGTGAAAGGCCGGGTGTCTTTTGACGGCCAGGGGATTGGAGATTTCATCATTTTGCGTTCCGATGGGCTGGCCCCGTATAATTTCGCTGTCGTCGTGGATGACCGCTTGATGGAAATCACCCATGTCATTCGGGGCGAGGATCACCTAACCAACACGGCCCGGCAGCTGATCCTTTATAAGGCTTTGGGGATCTCGGCGCCAAAGTTTGCCCATCTCCCGATGATCCTGGGGCCAGACCGTACACCCTTGAGTAAACGCCATGGAGCGACGGCTGTGGCTCACTTCCGTGAAGAAGGCTATCTGCCAGAGGCCCTGGTCAATTACCTGGCTCTGTTGGGCTGGACGTCCGAAGATGGCCGGGAGATCTTTACCCTGGAGGAACTCGCCCAGAGGTTTTCCCTGGAGCGGGTCTCCCGCAGTTCGGCCGTTTTCGATTTTGAGAAGCTGAAGTGGGTGAATCGGGCCCACCTGAAGGGTCTTCATGGAAGAAGGGTCCTGGAACTGGCTGGCCCTTTTCTCCAGAGATCCGGGATCAACGTCGCAGAAAAGAAAGAACCGTGGTTAATGGCCGCGCTGGAAGCTGTCTGGGACGAGGTGGATACGCTTTCCCAGTTGCCCGACCGCCTAAAGATCTTCTTTGATGAAGGCTGGACCATGGAGTCCGAAGCCGAACGACTTCTGGCCGAAGAAGAGAACCGGAAGGTGGTTCGAGGGTTAGAGGAAGAACTCAAGACTGTAGAAGAGGTCACACCTGAAAATTACGGGCCGCTCTTATCCAGCCTGGCCAAGAGGGTCGGCCTGTCCGGAAGAAACTTATACATGCCTCTGCGGGCGGCCTTGACCGGAAAAACCCGCGGCCCAGACCTGCAGAAGGTTTTCATCCTGCTGGGGAAAGAGCAAGCTTTGAAACGGGCACAGTCTGCCCTGCAACGAACGGGTTAAGGGAGGCACTGGCCGGTGAACAATGAATTGATTCCGTACATTTCCAAGTTCAAAGACGTGCGCATCATGGTCATCGGGGACCTGATGGTCGATGAATATATCTGGGGAAGCGTCTCGCGCATTTCCCCGGAAGCGCCGGTCCCGGTGGTCAGTGTCACTTCCGAGAGCTTGCGGCTGGGCGGCGCGGGCAACGTGGTCAATAACATCCATGCCCTGGGGGGTAAGGTATGTCTCGGTGGAGTGGTGGGCAACGACGAAATGGGCCGGAAAGTCATGCATGACCTCCGCAAGATGAATGTGGAGACCAAAGGTGTGATCGTCGAGGCGGATCGAATCACCACGGTCAAGACCCGGATCATCGCCCATCACCAGCAGGTCGTCCGCTATGACCGGGAAGTGGTCCGGGCCGTTCAACCCGAGAACTTAAAGCAAATTCTCGGGATCTTGGAAGAACGCTTAGATGAGCTGGACGCCGTCCTGATCTCTGATTACGGAAAAGGAGTCATCTGCGCCCCCTTAATGGAGGGGGTCCGATCCCTGACCCTGGGTGCCGGGAAAATCCTGGCTGTGGACCCGAAAGTGAAAAATGTTCCCCTCTTCACGCAGGCCACGATTATCACGCCGAATCATTATGAAGCGGCAGAGGCTGCGGGCCGGTGGATCCAGAATGAGGAGGACCTGATAGCCGTCGGGCGGACATTGCTGGTGCGGTTGCAGGCCAAATCCGTCCTGGTCACCCGGGGAGAGAAGGGAATGACCCTCTTCCAGCAGGATGGCCAGGTGACCCATATCCCCACAGTGGCCAAGGAGGTCTTCGACGTGACCGGCGCGGGAGATACGGTGATCTCGGTGCTGACGTTGGCCATGGCCGCTGGAGCCAGTGCCCAGGAGGCGGCGATGCTCTCCAATTACGCCGCCGGAATCGTCGTCGGCGAGGTGGGAACCGCCACCTTAAAGGCTTCGGAGCTGGAAGATGCTGTGCGCAATGGCATCCGGGCGAAGAGTAGGAAAGCCGTTCGGAATGCCTGAAGGCCGACCGTGAGTTTGCCACGCCCCCCCAAAGCGGTGAAATTGGTGATGAGCTTCATCTTCAAAGAAGAAAAGAACTTTACTGCGACGCTCTTAGAGGCCGACCAGCGATACGGGCCAGTGGATTTTTTGAGTGAACCCCTGCCGTTCAATTTTACCGATTACTATGAGCCAGAGATGGGCCAAGGCCTCTGGCGGAGAATGGCGAGCTTTGAGCCCCTAATCTCTCCCGACCAGCTGCCGGGAGTGAAACTCTGGACGAACGGGTTAGAAGCCCAGCTCCTGGATGAACGTCGAGGGCGGAAAGTAAACATCGATCCAGGGTATTTGGCCGCCGCCAAATTCATCCTGGCCACGGGAAAAGATTACAGTCACCGTATTTATCTCCGGGACGGAATCTACGGGGATTTGACCCTCATCTTCCAGAAGGGTGCTTTCACTCCTCTGCCCTGGACCTATCCGGACTATGCCTCTCAGCCGCTGATCGGCCTGCTCAGCATTCTCCGGAACCGCTACCTGTGGCAGCTGAAAAATACAGGGGTCGAGGAGTCAAGGATTCGAGGGGTCAAGTGAAAAAACATAAAATTAAAAAACACTCGAACCCCGGAACCCTCGAACCCTTTCAGGCTTTTTTAAAGAGGAACACTTTATGATCAAGAGCATGACCGGCTACGGCCGGGGAGAATGGCAGGAGAATGAAAGACGGGTGGAGGTTGAAGTCAAGTCCTTCAATAACCGCTATCTGGACATTTCGGCGCACCTTCCTCGCCGGTTGAATTCCCTGGAGACCCAAGTGCGCAACTTAGTCAAGCAGCGAGTCTCTCGGGGCCGTCTGGATGTTTCTGTGCAAATCGACGATTCCTCCCTGGTGGAACAAAGACTCGAGTTGGATCTGGCCTTGGCCAAAGAATACCACCTGGCCCTGAAAATTTTGCAGCAAGACCTGGGCATCCCCGGGGACATTCGTTTGGAGACGCTGGCGAATTTTAGAGATATCTTCTCTCGCAAAGAAGTGGAGACTGATCTGGAGAAAGAATGGGCCTCTGTGCAGGTTGCCCTGGAAGCGGCGCTTAGTAGCCTGGAGCAAATGCGCCGGGAGGAAGGGCTGGCGTTGCGAGAAGATTTCTTGAGTCGCCTCAAGGCTATAGAGGAGATGGCCCGGGAAATCGAGGAAAAGGCCCCCTTGGCCCTGAAAGCCTGCCGCGACCGGCTGGCCGAGCGAGTTCAGGAACTTTCCGGAGGACTGCCCGTCGATGAATCTCGCCTGGCCCAGGAGGTGGCCTACCTCGCCGAGCGCAGCGACATAACCGAGGAATTGGTGCGTATCCGCAGTCATCTCAACCAGTTTCGTGAGATGCTGGATGATTTCGAACCTGTGGGGCGCAAAATGGAATTCCTCCTGCAGGAAATCAACCGGGAAGCCAACACCATTGGCGCAAAAGCCAGTGACGCCGGGATCGCTCAGATGGTCGTGGGAATTAAAAGCGAGCTGGAGAAGATGCGCGAGCAGGTGCAGAATGTGGAATGAAAGAGGCCAAAGGGAAAGGGGCGGAGAGGCGAGAGGGAAGACGAAGAAGAAAGGCCTGCTGTTCGTTGTCTCCGCCCCTTCCGGCGCAGGCAAGACCACTCTCTGCCGGGCGATGGTCCGAATCTTTCCCGGCCTCCATCACTCCATCTCTTTCACCACACGCCCGCCGCGGCCTGGAGAAGAGAACGGCCGGGACTACCATTTTACCTCCCCCGAAGATTTTCAGCGGATGATCGACGCGGGCGAGCTTGCCGAGTGGGCGGAGATCTATGGCCATCGCTACGGAACGTCCAAGGCGACTCTGGAAAGAATCCAGGATGAAGGCCGGGACGTCATTCTGGACATCGACGGGCAGGGGGCGCGGCAACTGCGGGATCAAGACCTACAAGCGATCTTCATTTTCATCCTGCCGCCCTCATGGGAAGAACTGAAGCGCCGCCTTTCCTTGCGGAAGACCGAACCCGAAGCGGCCCTGGAAGAACGGCTGAGAAAGGCGCGGGCGGAGATGGCCGAGAGCCGTTGGTATGATTATATCATCATCAACCATAAATTAGAAAAAGCCCAAGAACAGCTGCAAGCGATCATCCTGGCCGAGCATTGCCGCCGAGAGAGGGTGATCGGGGTGTTAGAAACAATGTTAACGAAAAATAAATAAATGTTAAAATCTGTATAATCTGCGCTTATCTGCATCCCCATAGGAGGAAAAAATGGCGCGCATCACAGTGGAAGATTGTTTGAAGAAAATTCCCAATCGCTTTGGTCTGGTGCTGCTGGCTGTGGCCCGAACCAAGCAATTGCTCAAAGGGTCCAAACCGCGCGTGCAAACGAATAATAAGGAAGTTGTTTTGGCCCTGCGGGAGGTAGCCGCCGGCAAAGTGACGCCATCCAAAACCTTGGAAGAATTCGCCCGCATGTCTCTCGAGGCAAAGAATGATTGAGTTCCCGGGAAAGTCGGATCTTTCGTCCCTGAGAACCCGCAAGGTTATCTTCGCCCTGGACGTCCATACCCTCGAAGAAGGCCGGCGATTCGTGAGGCTCCTCAAGGACCGGGTAGGATTGTTCAAGGTGGGGCTGGAGCTTTTCACCGCCTTTGGCAAAGAGGCGGTGCAAGCGGTGCAGGAAGAGGGAGGCCGTGTTTTTCTAGACCTAAAGCTTCATGATATTCCCAGCACGGTCTCCCGGGCAGCGGAGGAGGCAGTGAAATTGGGGGTGGAGATGTTCAACCTGCACGCCACCGGCGGGCTGGAAATGATGCGCGAAACCACCGATCGCTGCCGGAAGCTGGCCGAGAAATTGGGCCGGCCCAGCCCGACGATCTTGGCCGTGACGATTCTTACCAGCCTGGACGAAGGAAATTTGAAAGAGGTCGGCTTAGCCGGCCCGGTGCAGGAACGGGTAGTCCGCCTGGCGGAGCTGGCTCAGAGGGCAGGGATCGACGGGGTCGTAGCCTCCCCGCAGGAGATTATACCCATCCGCCAGCATTGCGGTCCAAGATTCATCATCGTTACCCCGGGAATTCGCCCGGCCTTCGCCGAGGTCGGCAAGGATGATCAGAAGCGAGTGATGACCGCGAAGGAGGCCATCATCGCCGGGGCAGACTATATCGTCATCGGCCGCCCCATCCGTCTGGCTCCAGACCCAGCCGCAGCCATGGATAAGTTGTTAGCAGAAATCGGTTAATCTGGATCTGATGGCATATTTCGAAAAATGCTCAGGAAGACAGAACGAAGATGAAAAGATGGGGGCCTGACCATTTGTTGAAAGAGGATCGACCCTTCAGAAAAGGGCGGGAGCGAAGACGTCATAGTTAATAATCTCCTCGGCGACCTCATAGATCCTGTGCTTCGTATTTTTCGGAACCCGGATAAAAGTTCCTTTCTCGATGCTAAAATCTCCCAGGCCGTCGATCCACATTTTCCCCTTTCCGGACAGGAGGAAAATAATGTCCTCCTGCGTCTCGTGAACATGCTCGGGGATATCCTTGCCCACAGGAATTTTCACCAGGAAACAGGTGATCTCCGCCTGGTCAGATTCTTGGGTGAGGAATAATTTGATCTGGATGGGTAAAAAGGGATGGGGCCTCCATTCCAAATCTTTTTCTTTTTTGACGTATTCCATAGAACCTCCCTGATTGCAGATTGCGGATTGGCGATTTTAGTTCCCCATTCGACAATCGCCTGAACCCTTGGCCCCTCCCCCGCGAGGCGCGGGGTTCAACCCTGTCTTATTAAATCATTATAACCCTGCCTCGGAGAGGTTTGCTATGGAATATTTCCGATTCTGGGCGAAAATATTGACAAATTGGACTATCTGGGCTAATATGCTTTTTTAATTCACCATTGTCTTGCAGGAGGAGAGGAGATGGAGAAGCGCGACCTGGAGCTAATTCAGAAATACATCTCCAGCGACCCCGAATTGAAGCGATATATGGACGAGCACGAGGAATATGAACGGAAACTCGATGAAATGAACCGCCGCTTGTATCTTACTCCGGAGGAAGAGGTGCAGAAGAAAAAAATTCAAAAATTAAAACTCGCCGGCCGGGACCGGATTGAAGGCATTCTCGCCAAATACCGGTCCCAGGGCGCCCGGGGGTAACGACTTGAAGAAAACCGGCGCCGAAATTCTCCTGGAGAGCCTAAGACAGGAGGGAGTCGATACGATCTTCGGGTTCCCCGGGGGGGCCGTTCTGAACATTTACGATACCCTGCTGAGATACTCCGAAGAGGTTCGCCACATCCTCGTCCGCCATGAGCAGGGAGCGGTGCACGCCGCCGACGGGTATGCCCGGTCTTCCGGGAAAGTGGGGGTCTGCCTGGTGACCTCCGGTCCCGGCGCCACAAATACCGTTACGGGCATCGCCACGGCCTATATGGATTCTGTCCCTGTGGTGATCTTAACCGGTCAGGTACCCACCATGCTCATCGGCAACGATGCCTTCCAGGAAGCCGACATCGTCGGCATCACCCGCCCCTGTACGAAGCACAACTACCTGGTCAAGGACGTCAAGGACCTGGCCCTGACAATCAAGCAGGCTTTCCACCTGGCCCGCACGGGAAGACCCGGCCCCGTGCTCGTAGACCTGCCCAAAGATGTGATCGCGAGTAGTGCCGAATTTAACTATCCCGCAAAGATCAAGATGCGGAGCTACAACCCCACCTACCAGGGCCATGCCGGGCAGATCAAACGCGCGGTGAAATTAATCGCCAAGGCCCAAAAGCCTCTCATTTATGCGGGTGGAGGGGTGATCCTCTCCAATGCCTCCAAAGAGCTGACCTCTCTGGCCCAGAAGTTCTCCATTCCCGCGACCACAACTCTCATGGGACTGGGGGGGTTTCCGGGCACGAGCCCGCTCTTTTTGGGCATGGTCGGGATGCACGGCACATTTCAGGCGAATATGGCCATCAGCCATTGCGATCTGCTTCTGGCCATCGGCGCCCGCTTCGACGACCGGGTCACGGGCAAAGTCGAAGCGTTTTCTCGCCACTCCAAAAAAATTCATGTCGACATCGACCCTACTTCCATATCCAAAAATGTTCAGGTGGACATTCCTATCGTGGGCGATGCCCGGAATGTTCTGAAGTCCATGCTCAAATTCTTCGAGGAAGAGCCGGCCCAGGATTGGGCGAAGATGCGCGCCGACTGGCTCAAGGAGATTGCCGAATGGGTAAAGTCCTCCCCATTGATCTATAATTCAGGGCCCTGTATCAAGCCCCAGTTTGTCATCAAAAAGATCAACGAGATCACCAAAGGCGAGGTCATCATTACGACGGAAGTGGGCCAGAACCAGATGTGGACCGCGCAGTTCTTCACCTTTACCAAGCCGCGCACCCTGCTCACTTCCGGAGGACTCGGAACGATGGGTTACGGATTCCCGGCGGCCATCGGCGCTCAGGTGGCCTTTCCGGAAAAGACCATCATCGACATCGCGGGCGACGGCAGCTTCCAGATGAACATCCAGGAATTGGCCACGGCCGTGCAGTACAACCTCCCGGTGAAAGTGGCCATCCTGAACAACCATTGTTTGGGTATGGTCCGTCAGTGGCAACAGCTC
Organism: uncultured Syntrophaceae bacterium; assembly: GCA_964421095.1. Classification (GTDB taxonomy): domain Bacteria; phylum Desulfobacterota; class SM23-61; order SM23-61; family SM23-61; genus CAYQWO01. The sequence goes on along the minus strand of CAYQWO010000006.1, from coordinate 4,858 downwards.
TTCTGCGATCGACGGTATTCCCACACTCTTTTCGAGGTGGTTCCGGATTTTGTCAAGCTGGCCGAAGCCTATGGGGCGCTCGGCCTGCGGGCCACGAAACCCGAGGAAGTGGAGCCGGTCATTCGCCAAGCCCTGGCTCTCCGGAGGCCGGTAGTCATGGATTTTGTAGTCGACCGCGACGAATGTGTCTACCCCATGGTCCCGGCAGGTGCGGCTCTGACCGAAATGCTCTTGATCTAAGCACAACCATGCAACACGTCATCTCCGTTTTAGTGGATAATGAACCGGGGGTCCTCTCCCGGGTCTCTGGGCTTTTCAGCGGGCGGGGTTTCAACATCGAGAGCCTGAACGTGGCTGAGACCCTGGACCCGACGATCTCCCGGATGACCTTAGTGACCCGCGGAAACGATCAGATTATCGAACAGATCATCAAGCAGTTGAACAAGCTGGTCAATGTAATTAAAGTGATCGACCTCACGGGTTCGGAGTATGTCGATCGCGAGATGGCTCTGATTAAAGTCGCCGCGGAAGCTACCTCGCGGGCGGAAGTTCTACGCATCGTGGACATTTTCCGCGGCCAGGTGGTGGACGTCTCCCCCAAATCTTACACCCTGGAAATCACCGGGAATGACAAGAAAATCCAGGCCGTGATCGACCTTCTCGCTCCGATTGGCATCCTCGAAATCGTGCGTACCGGCAGAGTCGCCATCGCCCGAGTTAAGAAAGAAGGCTCCAACTCGGGCGGCAAGCGACCGAAAGAACCGAGCGATTAAACGGCTGTAAAAACCGAATCGTCCGAAGGAGGAATTTCATGGCAAAAATCTTCTACGACAAAGATGCTGACTTGAACGTTCTCAAAGGGAAAAAAGTGGCCATCATCGGGTATGGCAGCCAGGGTCATGCGCAAGCCCTGAACCTGCGGGACTCCGGCGTGGATGTCATCGTAGCCGAACTCGAAGGAACCGAGAATTACGCCCTGGCCAAGAAGCATGGGTTCAAGCCGCTGGGTGCGACGGAAGCTTCTGCCCTTGCGGACCTCATCCAGATTTTGACCCAGGATAACCTCCAGGCCATGCTTTACCAGAAGGACGTGAAGCCAAACCTGAAAACGGGCAAAAGCCTGGTTTTTTCCCACGGCTTCAATATTCATTATAACCAAATCATCCCCCCTCCCGATATCGATGTGATTATGATTGCCCCCAAGAGCCCGGGCCACATCCTGCGCCGGGAATTCGAAAGCGGCACCGGGGTCCCGGGCCTGCTGGCGATTTATCAAGACCACACCAAAAAAGCCAAGAAAACGGCCCTAGCCTACGCGAAGGGCATTGGGTGTACCCGGGCCGGAGTCATCGAGACCACCTTCAAAGAAGAGACTGAGACCGACCTCCTGGGGGAGCAGGCGGTCCTCTGCGGCGGAGTGACCGAGTTGATCAAAGCCGGGTTTGACACCCTGGTGGAGGCGGGCTACCAGCCAGAGATTGCCTACTTTGAGTGCCTGAATGAACTTAAGCTTATCGTGGACCTGATCTACGAAGGGGGCCTGAGCTACATGCGCTATTCGGTGAGCGACACGGCTGAATACGGCGATTATTACGCGGGCCCAAAGGTGATCACTCCGGAAACGCGGCAGATCATGAAGAAACTGCTGCGCGACATCCAGGATGGTTCCTTTGCCAAGAATTGGATTCTGGAAAATATGGCCGGACGCCCCTTCTTCAACGCCCGGAAGAAGGAAGAAGCCGAACATCCCATCGAGAAAGTGGGCAAGGAACTGCGGGCCATGATGCCCTGGATCAAACCCAAGGGGAAGGCGTGAGCCGGGAGAGCCGAAATTTCCCCGTGGCCAAGGAAGGGATGGTATTCATCCTTCCCTTGGCCGCGATCACGGTGATCCTCTGGAGTATGCGGTTCTCGATCCCAGCGGGGTTTTTCACTCTCCTCACTCTGTTCGTCATCTATTTCTTCCGGGACCCGGAGCGTTCCATCCCCCCCGAAGAGAAGGCGATTCTTTCCCCCGCCGACGGCAAAGTGATCAAAATTGAACCTTGCGTGGAGGAGCGCTTTCTTAAGGGACCCGCCCTCAAGATCAGCGTCTTTATGACGCTTTTCAGTGTCCACGTGAACCGGATTCCTCTGAGCGGCCGCATCGCCGACTCCTCCTATTTTCCGGGAAAATTTTTCTGCGCCAACTTGGATAAAGCCTCGTCGGCCAACGAACAAAATGCTCTTCTGCTCGAGAGCCTCGACGGGGTGCATGTCTTACTCGTACAGATCGCTGGACTCATCGCCCGCCGGATCGTTTGCTGGGTGCGCAAGGGGGATCGCGTGGTCCGGGGGCAGAGGTTTGGCCTGGTCCGCTTCGGTTCCCGGCTGGACATCTATTTACCCCAAAACATCCGGGTTCAGGCCCAGCCGGGCCAGAAGGCCTACGGGGGGAAAACAATTTTAGGGTACCTTCCATGAGACGGGAAAAGAAAGAGGGCCGGAAAAGAATGAAGGGGATGCGCAAGGGGATTTATATCCTCCCGAATCTCTTCACTACCGGCAGCCTCTTCTGTGGGTTCTTCGTCCTTTTGCGCACGCTCCAGGAAGACTTCCACTCCGCAGCCATCTTTATCCTGGCCTCGGCTCTCCTGGACGGTATGGACGGGAGGATTGCCCGCTATACGAACACCACCACCCGCTTCGGCTTGGAATATGATTCCCTGGCGGATGTCATCGCCTTTTGCGTGGCCCCGGGCATTCTGGTTTTTGCCTGGGCTCTCGAGCCTTTTGGCCGTCTGGGCTGGTTGGCGGCTTTTCTCTTCGTTGTCTGCGGGGCCCTGCGCTTGGCCCGTTTCAACGTCCAGGTAACCACCGTGGAAAGCCGGTATTTCAGCGGTCTGCCGACACCGGCGGCAGCCTGCCTGCTGGCCACCGCCATCCTGGTCTTCTACAAAATGGGGGATACGGGCGTAAGCAAACACATCACCATCCTAATTACGACGTATGTTCTGGCTTTTTTGATGGTGAGCACCGTGAAATACTACGGGTTCAAAGACATCGAGCTCTTCCGGCGCCAGCCCTTTCGCTGGCTGGTGATCGCCATTCTGTTGATCATCGTGGTGGCCTACGCACCCGAATATTCCCTCTTCGGACTATCGCTTATCTATGTGATCTCCGGTCCGATTCTCACCTTTGTCCTCATGCGACGCCGCCGCGCACCCAAACCATTGCTGCCGGAGGAAAAAGCCGCGTAAGGGGACTTTGGAGGGAACGAGGCCCGGGCCCGAAGGGAAATCATTTCCACCTTTTGGAATTTTTCAAAGCCAGATCCGCTGGACTGGCCTTTCAACCGCTGCCCGAAAAGAGGTTTTTAAACGATGGAAAAAATTCGCATCTTCGACACCACGTTGCGCGATGGGGAGCAATCCCCCGGAGCGAGCATGAACCTGGATGAAAAAATCCGCTTCGCCCGACAGCTCGAACGCCTCAACGTTGACGTGATTGAGGCGGGCTTTCCCAGCAGCTCACCGGGAGACTTTGAGTCCGTCAAGCGCATTTCCCAGGAGGTGCGGGGCCCCCAGATCGCCGGACTTTCCCGCACCACGCCCGGGGACATCGACCGCGCCTGGGAAGCGCTGAAGCACGCCCGCAAGCCGCTGCTGCATGTATTCATCGCGACTTCCGACATTCACTTGCAGTACAAGCTGCGCAAAAGCCGCGAGGAAGTTCTGGAAGAAGCCGGCCGCGCGGTCGCCTATGCCAAGCGATTTACGGAGCAAGTGGAGTTTTCCGCCGAAGACGCCACCCGCTCGGACCCGGATTATTTGGCCCGGGTCGTCGAGGCGGCCATCGACGCCGGAGCCACTATCGTCAACATTCCTGACACCGTGGGTTACACCACCCCCACGGAGTACGCGAAGCTAATCGCCGGGCTGCGGCAAAGAGTGCAGAACATCCATAAGGCCATCCTTTCCATCCACTGCCATAACGACCTGGGAATGGCTGTAGCCAACAGCCTGACCGCCGTGGAAAACGGTGCCCGCCAGGTGGAATGCACGATCAACGGGATTGGTGAGCGCGCCGGGAACGCCTCCCTGGAAGAGATTGTCATGGCGCTGAAGACCCGGCGTGATTTCTTCTCCTTTGAGGTGGGAGTCGTGACGGAGCAGATCTACCCCACCAGCCGTTTGCTTTCCAGTATCACCGGCATCCTGGTTCCCCCGAACAAGGCCATCGTCGGCGCCAATGCTTTTGCCCATGAGGCCGGCATCCACCAGGATGGAGTTCTGAAGGAAAAGCTAACGTATGAGATCATGCGCCCCGAATCCGTGGGCATTTCCCAGTCCACCCTGGTAATGGGCAAGCACTCTGGCCGTCATGCCTTCCGGGAGCGCATCAAAGCCCTGGGGTATGAGCTGAGCGAGGTGCACCTCAACCAGGCCTTCCAGCGCTTCAAGGAAGTGGCCGACAAAAAGAAGCAGGTTTTTGACGAAGACCTGGAGGCGATTATCGCTGACGAAATTTTACGCATCCCTGACCTTTACAAGCTCGTCAACCTGAACGTAGTCAGCGGAACGGTGACCGTCCCTGCGGCCACGGTGCAAATCGAGATCGCTGGAAAACTTTACCAGGAGGCCGGCTTCGGGGACGGCCCGGTGGACGCCGCTTACAAGACGATCGCCAGAATCACCAAGACCAAAAGCCATCTGCTCAAATTCTCGGTCAACGCCATCACTGGCGGCACGGATGCCCAGGGGGAGGTCATGGTCATCCTGGAGGAAGGAGGAATCCGCGTTACCGGTCAGGGGGCCCATACCGACATCATCATGGCCGCGGCCAAAGCCTACATCAATGGCCTGAACAAACTGGAATA
>CAYQWO010000005.1:22100-32310 GCA_964421095.1 uncultured Syntrophaceae bacterium | reverse complement strand
AAGGTTCAACGCCGGCGAAGTCCGGCGTGGTAGCAGCAGGTGGCATTCTTGAAATTATTATCGAAGATCCGGGTCTGACCGTCGCGGAAGGCGATTTTCACGTAAGAAATACCCCCCTGGACGGCGGAGTTTCTCTCCTCGATGACCAGTCCCGATCCCCACTCGGGATATCGGTGATGAATAACCCAATCTCCGACCTTCAAATACAAATACCTTGTTTCTTCCATAGTTTGCTTATATCAAACTCTTTTCCCAAAGGCAAGCCAAAAAGATTTCAGTTCTTATTCCCCCAAAACCGCTCCGTCTTCTTGACCTTGGCCTTTCTCCCTTTTGAGGCTTTTTCCTGAGCGATAGGTTTTTCGATCTTTTTCCCACATTTCCAACATATCAGAGGGACGCGCCGAGCGAGGCGTAAACGATCCCGCGTGGCGAAATTATGCGTCCGACAATGCGGACATTGATAAACTCTATTCATTTCATTCCATCGGGGACGCAGATTTTCGCAGACCTGCGCCGATAAAAATTTATGTAAAAACCTTGTCAATCTGCGTTCATCTGCGTCCAGAAGACTATTTAAAGGTCCATTTCCGAGATATTTTTTATTCCCATACGCATGGGAACGACGACAGCTACGACATTCAAGACGCCTACCCCGGAGAAGGAAAGAACGATTCCAGCCCATTGCCAGAACGAAAGCGCCCGGTGGTGCAATTCGGCCATGAAGATCGTGTAGACTGGCCAGGCCTCCAGGGTGACGATCGCCCCGATAAAGATCATGCTCAAGATCATAAAAAAGGCCCCGCCAAAGCCCGAGGCGATCTGGGCGGCATTCTCTACTTTGAAGCGCGGATAAAGGGCACCCATCCCCACGCCGAGGCCTACGATTCCAAAAGTCATGAAGAAAAGGGCTACTGAAGACAGGATCATCATGAAGGGCATGGCTTGCAAGAATTTATTGGAAAGAATGACCAAGATTTCAGCCACGATGAGAAGCGGAAGGAGACTACTCCAGAATTTGCTCCAGAGAAAACTGCGCGCCGAGATGGGGGAGGAGCGGATGATCCAGAAAGAAGGTCCTTCCAGGCTCACCGCCGGGAAAACAAACCGCCCCGATACCGCCGATAACACAAATCCGGCAAGCCCCATGTTAAGGAAGGAGACCAGGTTCTGCAGAAAGAACGTGGGCAGGGGAGACTTATCCAGGGGCAGGACACGAAAGTTATACAGGTAAACAACCACCAGGGCCATCAGCAGGAGGAGCTGGGACCATTGGGTGGTATCACGGAAGAAATTCCTGAAATCTTTGAGCACCAGCGCCTTCGCTCTGGGCTGGAGGGGGCGGGTACATAAGCGAAAAAGCGTGTCCATCCAGGGCATTTGAGTTAGCCGGGCTTTCCTGGCCTCTTGCGATTTCGTCCAGCCGTCAAAATACTGGGCCCGAAAAGCCCAATTCCCCAAAACACTCACCGCCCCCGCCGTGGACCAAAGGAGTCCTACAAAGAAACCGCTGGGTGCCTGATGGTCTTGATAAAAAGGGAGCAAGGATTCGGAGGCCCAAAAACTGGGTAGGAAGGGCGAGGAGGGAGCGTTGAGCGCGGTAACATACTCAACCAACCCCGCGAAGGCTTCGGGGTTGACCAAGCGTTCTGGCTGCAAAAAGCGCAGAAGAAAATAGAGTCCGATGGCGAAGAAAAGGGACAGGAGGAAGAGGATGTCCTTTGTACGGCGAGCTGGAAAGATGTTCACCAGGAGAATGGAGAATAACGTACCCAGGGCTGCCGGAATGATCAAGAAGGGGAGCAAGATGGAGGCCAAGACCAGGTAAAATTTTAGCGAGACGTGATACACCCACCCATAGGCGAAAAAAACTGGCAGGCCAAATAATAGGACCATCCAGGAGCTATGGGTCATGGTTTCCCCCAACCTGGCATAATAGAGGCGATCGAAGGAAACCGGACGGGCAAGATAGAGACTTAAATCCCCGGCCAGGAAAAATGTGGAGAGGGAAGAAATGATGTTACTGAAGAGCAGAATGGAAAAGAACGTGAGGAGCATCATGCCCATCAGTTTGGATGCCAGAAGGTCTCCGAAAAGCTCCACACTGCGAAAATAAAGCAAGACCCGTTGAAAGGCCCAGAAAGTCAGAACCCAGAATCCGATCGCCAGGCAGGCCAAAGCCAAGAGCTTAAATAGGGAACCTCTTCCCCGCTTTTCTAAGCGATGCTTCAGGGAGATCCATTTGGGCCGCAGCAGAATCAAACACTTTTCCATTTGGCCATCCAATAATCGATTGAAATCAGGGATGAAAATCCTCCAGCACCGCCTGGATCGCCTCCTCCCCCGTGAGTTTGAGAAAAAGAGGCTCCAGTCGATCATCGGCGCTCTGGGCCTTTTCCCGTAGCTCCTGCATAGTCCCGAGGGCAATTACCCGTCCCTCGTTTATGATGCCGATGCGGTGGCACATCTCTTCGGCTACTTCCAGAATGTGGGTGGACATGAAAATGCTTACCCCGGCTCGGGCCAGGTCAAAAAAGAGGCGCTTCACCAGTCGAGCACCCTTGGGGTCCAATCCCACCATCGGCTCATCGACGATGAGCACTTTTGGACGGTGAATCAAAGCAGCAGCGATGATCAGCCGCTGGCGCATCCCATGGGAATAACCTTCCACCAGCTCCCGGCTCCAGCCTTGGAGGTCGAAAAGTTCCAGAAGTTCGGTGACCCGCTTCCCGCGATGATCCCGGGAATCTAGTCCGTGCAGGTCGGCGATAAACTCCAAAAACTCCTGGCCGGTAAGTTTTTCGTAAAGATAGGGCCGGTCCGGGATGAAACCAAAAATAGATTTGGCTTCTTCTGGCTCCCGAGCAACATCTTTGCCGCAGAGGAGTACCCGTCCAGAGGTGGGTTTCATCAGACCGACCATCATACGGATTGTGGTAGTCTTTCCGGCACCGTTCGGTCCCAAAAATCCGAAGATCTCCCCCGGGGGAACCTGCAAGGTTACATCCCGGACCGCATGAAAGTTCCCGAATTTCTTATTCAGCTGAAAAAGCTCGATCACCGGACCTCCAGCACTTCGATCTTCAACCGGCCGAGCAGCCGAAGGATGTCCAGCTGTCGGTCCAGGTCTCCCTCCACCAGGCAGATATGCGTCGCATCCGCGGGCATCTGGTTGAGCACGGGGTCAACGGAGACCCAGGTGCCCAGATAAACTTTGGCCCAGGCGTGGTAGAAAAATCTTCCCTCCTGGTAGAGGATCCCGGCTTGCATATGGGCCGGGATCTCCAGCGCCCGAACCAAAGCTGTAAACAATACTGCATGTTCATTGCAATCCCCCACCTTCTGATGGAGAACCTCGATAGCGCTGGGAATGGACACCACCGGCCGCTTTTCTACTTCCCGGTAGACCCAGGCAGCGATGCGCCGAACTTTCTCGGAAGCGTCCTCGGCCCCCTGCACAATACGCTCGGCTTGCTCTTTGATCTCGGGATCGTCGCTCTGGATGAAAGGAGTGGATCGTAAGGCCTCTTCCCGGGCCGCTTCTGAGAGGGATTTATGGACAGATAGCCTGACTGGAAATTCCTCCTTGCGGACAATGACCTCGTTGCCGATGCGCCTTTGCCGATTGCCTCCGACCGGCAATCCGTCGAGCGCGGCGGAGGGGAGTCTAACCCGCAGGTAACGCGTCGTCCGCGGGTTTTCGATTTCCCGATTTACCGGTATGGCCGTCAGGGCGATGAGGTCTGCCGTTTTCCCCGGTGTCCAGTTTTTGTACATGGCGACCTTTTTGCTTTCCCGTAATAGAACTAAGCCGGTCGGGCTCTCTTCTTTCCAAATTTCACCCTCCCGATCCATCCAGGCCCTGACCATGATCCCCCGGAAGTCTTCGCGCACTCTGTATAGCTCTCTCTCTTCCCCGCCGATATGGAGGCGCTCAATCCCCTCGACTTCGGCGATCATCTCGGCGTTGCTCAAAGTAGATGGATCGAACACCGGAATCCGGTATTTTTTCCCCTTCTCCAGACCTTGGGCGAGGAAATAGAGTTTCGTTTGGCCGAGAATGTAGGGAGCTTCCCGGAGAGAAATGTCTTGCTGGCGTTCTTTTCCCCCAGAGTAGATCTTTATTCTTAATTTTTTACCGATGCCCGGTGGACCTTCTTCCAGGTAGCCCCCCAGTTGAAATCTGAGTAAGCCGGATTTCAGGGAAAAATCGAAGGATTCCAGGACCAGGCTTTGGTTCGTTTGGTATTCTAAGGTCTGTTCGATGGTTTGGGCAACGCCCAAGACGCTTAATTTCAACAATCCCCTTTCTTTCACCGAAACCTTATCCGCTTGCTGTTGCTGGGTGGTCACGGCATACCCGATTTTCTCATCCTTCAAATAGATGCCCCACCACGCTTCCCCGATTTTCATCCCTTCTTTCGCCAGAAGAGGAGTAATTTTCAGGGCTTGTGGCTGCCAAACGGTTTTCTCAACGAGAAAACCTATCATCACCAACCAGATGAGAACGATTAACCCCTGAAGGAACAGTCCGCCCCGGTGGGCTAGAAATCTTTTCCCAACCATCCCAGGTTGTCCCATATGATTCTCACCCCTTCGACTTTCTTATCGTCGGGTAACCCTTTGAACGTAAATTTTTTCCGTTAGGGGTTGAAAGATCCCCGGGCAAAAGAGGAAACCTAATCCGACTGGCGGATGAAGCTGTTAGAATAAGGGGAAATTTAGGCTGTTATATTCTATCAAAGGCGGGAGACCTTTACAACGCCGAAAGGTTAACCCGGATAAAAAGGGGAGGCACGGACAGCGAGTTCAATCCTTCACGTTCCGGGAGGCCCGAGGTAAGGAGACAAGGGAGGGATAAGGGCCCGCAGATCTGAGCTGCGGATGGAGAGAGTGGCCAACGAATCTATTTTAACGGACGAAGAATTGAAAGCGATCGAGAGTCCGACCATCTGGAACATCGTTACGTCGCCCGGGCTGTCTCCAATGGCCAACACTTCTTCATTCCGGGCATTAAATTTTTGCTGGGCTTCTTGGACCCACTCCCCTTTGCGGTCATAATGAACGTGAATCTTAATTTCCCCATTGAGAACACCGTCCTCCACTCCCAGCTCATTGGCGACGGCATAATCAAACCCATATTTTTCCGTTATCCAGTCTGATAAGAAAGAAAGGCCGGAGGAGATGATCCCCAGCTTGATTCCTTTCGAACGCAGATACCCCAGAAGATCCTCAATTCCCTCGTAGAGGGGGATTTCCCTGACGATCCGCTGCAACTCCGCAGCTTTCATCCCTTTCCAGATTCCGGCGTCGAGTCGGCAGAACCGGTCGTAGGAGATTTCTCCTTTTAAAAAGGCCTCCTGAAATTTTTCGGCATATCCCTCCCAGACCCCCAACCGCCTATGGATATATTCCCAGGCACTCCTCTCTTTCGTCAATGTCCCATCCAAGTCGAAGAGCGCCAATTTAAACCGGCGTGCCCGATTCATTTCCCAACACCAAATTGAACTGCAAGTCTTCCGCGGAAAACTTCTGGGCAAGGCAGGAAAGCTTGGTACAATCAGCGGCTAAACGATGGAACGAATTCCTCACATCTCAGTCTTAAAGTCTTCGGGTTTCAGCTTGTCGAAGAGCTCATCGATCCATTTATCGGAAACTTCCTTCTTCGCCTTTGGTTCGGCATGGCCCGCAGAATCCAGTACTTTCTCGGCCACAAAGATGGGGGCCTTCACCCGCAGTGCCAAAGCGATGGCATCGCTGGGCCGGGAATCAATTTCCACCAACCGTCCTTCGACTTCCAAGGAAATGACGGCATAGAATGTATTGGCCCGTAGGTCGTTTACTGTAATCTGGCGCACGCTGGCGTTTATGCCTTCAATAATGTTCTTGATCAGGTCATGGGTCATGGGGCGGGGGGTCCACGTGTGTTCGATTCCCATGGTGATGGCATTGGCCTCGAAGAGACCCACCCAGATCGGTAGGGTTCTCCCGGTCGCCTCGTCTTTGAGGACAACGATCGATTGATTCGTCTCCGAGTCAAAGAATAATCCCTGTACTTTCATTTCCACCATGGTTTTCCCCCTTGAAGATTTAATGGTAGCGATCGGGCTGAGTCTTATTATATGGCCCCCCACCATAAAAAGCCAGCTTTTTTTAGCTATCCCCTTCCGGCGCTCATGATTTCATTCAACAGAGCTTGTAGGAGAGCACTTGCTGAACCTTTGAGGATCCAGTCGGAAACATATCGGGTGAGCTGGGTTTCCTCCAAATTCACCTCCACGATGGTTGCGCCGGCCCGCTTGGCGATCAACGGCAAATCGCAAGCCGGCGCCACCACAGCCGATGTCCCGATCACCAGCATCAGTTCGCAGCTGGCCGCTTCTTCTTTCGCTTCCATGTGGGCCCTCCAAGGGATCGCCTCCCCAAAGAAGACCACATTGGGCTTGAGCACCCCGGCACAGGAACAACGCGGGGGAAGTGATTCTAAACTCACTTCTTTCCGGTCATGAAGACGCGCGCAGCTCAGGCAAATGAGTTTGCTGCTGTTGCCATGAAATTCGATGACCCGCTTGCTGCCCGCCACCTGGTGCAGATTGTCGATGTTCTGAGTGACGATGGAGCTGAGGAATCCCAATTTTTCAAGCTTGGCCAGGGCAAAATGGGCGGGGTTGGGCGCGGCTTTTTCCACTACGCTTCCCATTTCCTTGAGCATGGCCCAAACTTTTTTGGGGTTGGCGGTGAACGCTTCAATCGTGGCGTATTCCATGGGGTCAAATTTTTCCCACAGACCTCCCGCTCCCCGAAAATCTGGGATGCCGCTTTCCACTGATATCCCCGCTCCCGTGAGGGCCACTACCTTTTTTGATCTCCGGATGACCTCAGCAGTTTTTTTGATCAGGTCTTCTTCCATGCCCCCTCCTTCGCCCATCGCTGAAGGAATTGAGAAGGTAAGGTATTTTACCAGAGTGCCAAATTTTAGCAAGGACAAAGAAGGCTGTACCAAGGTACTAATCAAAAAGAAGAGGTTGACAAGGACCGAGGAAATGGATAATTTCCTTAAAACATTCTTCTTCATTAGGGAGGAAGCCATGACCATCTCTGCATACATCTTCATCGAGACGACCCAGGGCAAAGCCAAAACGATTGCCCGGGAGATCGCGCAAATTTCCGGCGTAAAAACAGCCCATAGCGTCACCGGCCCTTACGATGTCATTGCCTTCGTGGAGGCTGAATCCATAAAAGTTCTCGGTGATTTCATCGTCTCCAAGATCCAAGCGATAGGCGGAGTGCTGCGCACGTTGACCAACGTGGTCATCGATGCCGAATGACGATGGGATCCCAAAACGAGGGTGGCCTTCTACCGCCGCATTCTTCCTGGCCAAACTCTTATGGCCTTCCTTGAACAGTAATGTGGCCACGGAGAGCGGCCAGCTTCTTCGGCCCAATTCCTGGAACCTGGAGTAAATCTTCCGGAGAGGTGAATTTACCGTGGGTCTCGCGACACTCAATAATCGCCCGGGCAGTTTTCGGACCGATGCCGGGCAGGGTATCCAGTTCTTCGATACTGGCGGTGTTAATGTCAACCGGAAGGAAAAGGATCTTCAGCTTATTGGGGGCCAATGCTTCCAGCATTACCCTCCCCTTCTCCTCTCCGTCCGGGAGGACACTTAGGCGACAGCTTTTTTCGATCTTGGTCAATAGACTCTCGGGCGGAAGAGAAAGCTTGGCACTCATTCCCCCGGCTTTTTCGATCAAATCCAACACGGTCATGCCAGCCTGGATTGAATACACCCCTCGCCGGTTAACGTTCCCGTCTACCTCCACCATGAATTCTCTTTCCGGGGAATTTTTGGGGGAAAGGTCCTCTTCAGGGGTCAACCGCCCCGCTTCATTCCAGGCGGAAGGCGGGGTGGTCAGGAGGGAAAAAAGGCCAAGGCAGAGGGAGAGAAAAAGAACAACCCACTGCTGCTCTCGAGTCATGCCCCGACCTTCTCGTCTTTTAAGAGCTTGTAGTTGATGGCATCCACCAAAGCCTGCCAGCTGGCTTCGATGATGTTCTCGGAGACGCCCACCGTTCCCCAGCGGTCTCGATGATCACCGGATTCCACGAGCACGCGTACCTTCGACGCTGTGCCTTTGCCCGGGGAAAGGACGCGTACCTTATAGTCCACCAATTCCATGTGGTTCAGCTGGGGATAGAACTTTTCCAGGGCCTTGCGGATGGCGTTATCCAGGGCATTTACCGGCCCGTTGCCCGTAGCCGCGGTGTGTTCCACCCGCCCCCCTACCTTGACCATGATGGTGGCTTCCGAAACCGGAGCCCGATCTTCGCGCAACTTTTCGGAAAGGATTCGGAATCCGAGGAGTTCAAAGTACTTCTTCTGGGCCCCCAGGGCTTTCTTCATCAATAGCTCAAAGGAGGCCTCGGCTCCTTCGTATTGATACCCCTGGCTTTCCATCCCTTTCAGGGTATTGAGGATCTCGTGAGTGATCGGGTCCTTCCGACTCAGATCGATTTGGTATTCTGCTGCTTTCTGCAGGATATTGCTCCTGCCAGCCAGGTCCGAAATAAGCACCCGCCGGTGGTTTCCCACCCATTCTGGTTCAATATGTTCATAGGTTTGCGGATTCTTTTCGATCGCGCTGACGTGGACGCCCCCCTTGTGGGCGAAGGCGCTCGAGCCAACGAAGGGTTGATGTTTGTTGGGTTGCAGGTTCGCTAACTCCGCCACGAAATTGGAGATTTCTCGAAGCTTGGCCACCTGCCTCCGGCTAAAGCAGTCCAGCCGTAACTTGAAAAGCAGAATGGGGATGATGGAGCATAGATTGGCATTTCCACAGCGTTCTCCATACCCGTTGATTGTCCCTTGCACTTGGCCGACCCCCAACTGCACCGCGGCAATGGTATTGGCCACAGCCATCTCGGCATCATTATGGGCGTGGATACCCAGGGGCAGGGAGATCTGTCCTTGGACTGCGCGAAGGATCTCCGCCACCTCGCTGGGCAGGGTTCCTCCGTTTGTGTCGCAGAGAACGATGGTATCGACCTGCGCATCCTGGGCGGCTTGAAGGGTAGCCAGAGCGTAATCGCGGTTTGCTTTGAACCCATCAAAAAAGTGTTCGGCGTCGTAATGGACTTCCGCCGCCGCGGATTTCAGGAATTTCAGGGAATCCCGGATCAGGCCTATGTTCTGCTCCAAGGGGATCCGCAGAGCATCCCGAACATGTATGTCCCAGGATTTCCCGAAGATGGTGACCGCCCGCGTCTTGGCCGAGAGTAAGGCTTTTAGGTTCGCGTCATTCTCCGGCGCAGTGTTGGATCGGGCCGTTGACCCGAAAGCCACGACGGTCGCCGTCTTTAAAGAGTAATTGCGCATTTCGCGGAAAAAGGCCATGTCCTTGGGGTTTGATCCCGGCCAGCCGCCTTCGATGTAATCGATCCCCAATTCATCCAGGCGCATAGCGATGCGCACCTTGTCTTCGACGGAAAAGGAGATGTCCTCGGACTGGGTTCCGTCCCGTAAAGTAGTATCATAAACCCAAATTCTTCGCTCCGGCCTTCTTTCTCCGTTCATAGTTCTTTCCTGAGTTCTCCCTTATCCAGGCCGAACGCCTTATGGAGCACGCGGGCTGCCAGTTCCCCATATTTGGCATCGACCACGCAGGAAATCTTGATTTCTGACGTGCTGATCATCAGAATGTTGATGTTCTCCTTCGCCAGCGCCGTGAACATCTTTGAAGCCACGCCAGCATGGCTGACCATACCCGCTCCGACAATCGAAACCTTAGCGATATTCTCGTCCGCCAGAACTTCCTGGGCTTTGATCTCTTCGGCAGTCTTTTTCACCAATTTCAGGGCTTTTTTGAAATCTGCCTTGGGCACGGTGAAGGTGACATCGGTGTACCCGTCAGCGCTACTATTCTGAATGATCATATCTACGACGATATTGGCATCGGAGATGGGTGTGAAAATTCTGGAAGCAATCCCCGGCTTGTCCGGGACGCGAACCACGGTGAGGCGGGCTTCGTTCTTATTGTAGGTGACGCCGGAGACTAATACCCGTTCCATCTTCTCGTCCTCCTTGGTAACGAAAGTCCCATTCTTGTCCGAAAAAGACGACCGGACATGAATGGGAACGTTATACTTCTTGGCAAATTCCACCGAACGGATCTGGAGCACTTTGGCTCCCAGAGAGGCCAATTCCATCATTTC
>CAYQWO010000005.1:0-22000 GCA_964421095.1 uncultured Syntrophaceae bacterium | reverse complement strand
CACTTCTACCTTCTGGATGCGGGCTTTAGAAAAAGCGCTATCCGTGATGATCCGCAGCTGAAGGCCCAAAAAAGATCTCGCTGGTATACCCATGGATTCCAGGGTGATCGCCAACAAAGCCACGCTCACTTGCTCGCCGGTGGCGATCAGGGCATCATATTCCCTCAGGTCCGGGGTTTCGCACACCTGGTAGGCCAGCTGAATCAGTCGGTCCGTTTCCCCGGACATGGCCGAGACGACCACGACCACTTCGTTTCCTTCCTGGCGAGTCTTGGCCACTCGACGGGCTACGTTCCGTATCCGACTCAAGTCTCCCACAGAAGTCCCACCATATTTCTGCACGATCAACGCCACGTTACGCTTCCTCCAGCCATTTTTGGCGAAGATGGTTGACCACATCTTTGGCCGCCTGACCCTTGCCCATAAAGACGAGCCTTCGTTCTCCGGCGCCGACCCAGTGCAAGTGAACCTCAATTCTTTCTTCCGGCAGAAGGTCCGGCACTTTCTCCGCCCATTCCACTAAGGTCACGCCCGGTCCATAAATGAATTCTTCCCAACCTATGTCTTCCACCTCAACAGAATCTTGCAGACGATAAAGGTCCACGTGGTGTACGGGGAATCGCCCCTGATATTCGTTTACCAGAACAAACGAAGGGCTGCTGACTTCCCGTTCATCTTCCACCCCCAAACCCTTAGCAATGCCTTTGGCCAAAAGAGTCTTCCCCGATCCCAGCTCTCCGATCAGGGCCACCATGAAGGCTGGGGGAAGCATTCCCCCGAAAACCCGGCCCAGGCCCAGGGTCTGATCGGGATTTTTGGTGATCACTTCCCAAATTCCTTCTTCCCGATCCTCTTCCATCATGGGGAGTCAATAGGACAATTCCATCCGCAGGGGAAAGGAAAAATCATCGATTTGGCCGCATCCCTCTGCCAGGGCGCGCAGCACTTTGGGAGTCTCTTGGATCAGATCCGTGGCCCCCAATCCTCGTTCTCCCTTCCTATGGGCCACGAAATCTCCCACCAACCCATGCAGGTAAACGCCCAGCTTGGCGGCCTCCAGTGGCGGGAAACCCTGGGCCAGAAAGCCTCCCACCATTCCGGTGAGCACATCTCCCATCCCTCCTGAGGCCATTCCCGGATTTCCCGTGGGGTTGATATAGATATCTCCCTCTGGACTGGCCACGACGGAACGGGCTCCTTTCAGCAGGAGAACCAATCCGTTTTCTTGGGCGAAACTCCGGGCGACTTCTACGCGGTTCTTCTGGATTTCTGGAACGGTAGTTCCCAGAAGTCTGGCCATCTCCCCAGGGTGTGGGGTAAGGATTAAATTTCTCCTGTTTTTCCTGATCGAGGCGATCTGGCCGACGAGCGCCGTAAGGCCGTCAGCATCGATGACGGCCGGGAGGTTGGTATTATGAACAATCCGCCGGATCAAGCGGGCGGTCTCCGAGTGCAAGGAAAGGCCGGGCCCGATGGCCAGGGCATTTTTTCGTACGCAAAGCTCCATGATCTGCGGCTGGGCGGAAAGGCTGAGAGTATGATCCTTGGTTTCTGGCAGGGGTTCAGTCATGGCCTCAGTCAGTTTGACTTCCATGATGGCATTCAGACTTTTGGGAATGCCCAGGGTAATCAAACCGGTTCCCACCCGCAAGGCCGCCTCAGAAACCATGGCCGCGGCCCCGGTTTTTCCGGGGGAACCGGAAAGAACCAGCAGATGGCCAAAGTCCCCTTTATGGGCATCCGGATTTCTGGGAAGAAGGAATGGGGCAAATTCAGACCCTTCGATCAGATGATCTTTGATCATCTCCGCTTCGATGGCCGGCCGGGGGAGGGAGATGTCTACGATGATCAATTTCCCGCAGTATTGCGCTCCCGGGTAGAGCAGAAGGCCTCTCTTGGCGAGTCCAAAAGTGGCTGTTAGGCAGGCCCGAATGCATGTACCGAGAACCTGGCCACTGTCTGCGTCCAGGCCGGAGGGGATATCGATCGCAACCACCGGGCGACCTAAAGAATTGACCCACTCGATGACTTCACGGACGAAGCCTTTCACGGGAGCATTCAAGCCCGTGCCAAAGATCCCATCGACCAGGAGATCATGGACCGCTATCTTTTCTCGCTGGGTTTCCCACACCTCTCGATTCGGAATCTCTCGAATTTCACCCCTCATCCGCCTAAAGATCTCCAGGTTTGCCGCCGCGTCCCCTTTCAATTCTTCCTTACTGGCCAAGAGGTACACCTGGCAGGCCACTCCTCGATTGAGCAGGTAGCGGGCGATGGCCAAGCCGTCTCCCCCGTTATTTCCCCGGCCGGCAAGGACGCCAACGCTTTTGGTCAGGAGGTCTGGAAAATGCTGAAATATCGCCCGCACCGTACCCCGGGCGGCGTTCTCCATCAGGACCATTCCGGGAATGCCAAATTCTTCGATGGCCCGGCGATCCAGGTTCCTCATGGTCTGCGCGGTGGCGACCTTCATCCCCGTTCCTCTTGTGAGCAATGTAGGGGCGGTTCGCGAACCGCCCCTACCCTGCATTCTAACACGACCACGGCACTGCTATATTCATGATCGTGGGTAAGGCTTAGAAAAAGGGCTTCGATCTTCTCCTGCTGACATACTTCTAAAGCCCGACCGCTCAATCTTAAGAGCGGTTGCCCCAAGGAGCTGCGTTGGACTTCGACTTCTTTCCAATGAAGTCCCCGGCGCATGCCCAGGCCGAGAGCCTTGGCGAAAGCTTCCTTGGCGGCGAAGCGGGCAGCGAAATTGGGGAACGGATTTCTCTTCTGCAAACAATAATCAATTTCATAAGCGGTGAAGACCCTCCGCTGGAATCGTTCCCCCCAGCGCTTCAGGGCTTCTTCAATCCGCTTCACCATCACGAGGTCGATGCCGATGCCGTAGATCATAAAGAACTCTCACCACAGAGCGCGCAGAGACCGCCCACTTTTCGAAATTCAAAAAGGCCAAAATTTAAAAACCTAAGGGCCCAAAATACGGACCTAAAAAACCGGTTTGCTATTTCTGGATTTTGCTTTTGTTTAGCACCGAAAAATAGATTTTTCTCTGCGCTCTCTGAGGTTCAAAAATTCAACCCTGGATCAAACTTTTCATCTCGCGCACCGCTCGCTCCAGCCCCAAAAGGACGGCCCGGGAGATGATGCTGTGGCCGATACTGTACTCTTCAATTCCGGGAATATCCGTCAGGGGGCATACATTTTGGTAATCTAACCCGTGGCCGACGTTCACCCGCAGGCCAATCCGCCGCGCCTGTTGGATGGCCCGGGCAATACGCTGCAATTCTTTTCGCCGGCTTTCTTCATCCGGGGCGTCGCAGTATTTTCCCGTATGAATCTCGACGAACTGGGCCCCCACCTGTTTGCTGGCCTTCACCTGAAGGGAATCCGGATCGATAAAGAGACTGGAGGGGATTCCCGCCTTCTTCAGCCGGGATATATTCTTTCGCAGAGAATTTCTGTTGGCCAGAACATCCAGTCCTCCCTCGGTTGTCAGTTCCGCCCGGCGTTCAGGCACAAATGTAACCAAGTCAGGCTTAACCTTCAAGGCAATTTGCATGATCTCTTCCGCATTGGCCATCTCCAAATTTAGTTTTGTCTTAATCACCTTCCGCAAAAGCTCCAGGTCTCGATCCTGGATGTGCCGCCGGTCCTCCCGCAGATGAACAATGATTCCGTCGGCCCCGGCTAGCTCAGCGATGACCGCGGCGCCAATCGGGTCCGGATGCTTGCCGCGGCGGGCCTGTCGCAAAGTGGCCACATGATCAATATTCACCGACAGTTTGGGCACGAATTCCTCCTCTAAAAAAGCGATCAGCTATCAGCTCCGCGAAACGCGGGGTCAGCTATTCCTTCATTCATCCATTTTTCCCCGGATACACTGCGAAACTTCTTCAGCGTAGGCGGAGATTTCTCTCTCGTTCTCCCCTTCGATCATGACTCGGATCAAACTCTCCGTTCCCGAGGGGCGCACCAGAATTCGCCCCCGCTCGCCCAATTTCTCCTGAATTTTTTTGATGAGCGCAGCCACCTCCGGAATCTGGTGGGGGTCTTTTCTCCGGCGGACCGGGACATTGCGCAATACCTGGGGAAATGGGATCATAATCGAGGCCAATTCGGAGAGCTTCTTCCCTTCCCGTTTCATCACCGCCAGCACTTGCAGGGCTGAGAGCACTCCGTCGCCGGTTGTATTGTAATCGAGGAAGATGAGGTGGCCCGATTGTTCACCGCCGAAATTATAGCCGCCGCGGGCCATTTCTTCCACCACGTACCGATCCCCCACCTGGGTATGCACCACCTTAATCCCCCGTTCCTTCATGGCCAGGTCCAACCCCAAATTGCTCATCACGGTCGCCACCAAGGTGTTCCGCTTCAGCCGTTTGGCTTTCTTGAGATCATCGGCGCAGATGGCCATGATCCGGTCTCCATCTACGACGTTTCCCAATTCGTCAGAGAAGATGGCCCGGTCGGCGTCTCCATCCAGCGAGATGCCAATGTCCGCTCTCTGGTCCTTCACCTTCTCCGTGGCCACCGACGGATGGAGAGAGCCGCATTGGTAATTGATGTTTTCGCCGTTTGGCTCGACTCCCAACGCAATCACCTCCGCTCCCAACTCCTCGAAGACCGCAGGGGCTACCCGATAGGCCGCTCCATGGGCGCAATCCAGGACTACCTTCATCCCGTCCAAGGAGAGCTCTTTGGGGAAAGAGTTTTTCAGGTAGACGACGTACCTCCCCACAGCGTCATCCACTCGGAAAGCTTTACCCACTTCGGTGGCCGTAGGGCGTAGAGAATCGATATGATTGGAGAAAATCAATTCCTCAATCTTGGCCTCCAGATGATCGGGGAGCTTAAACCCGTCCCCGGAAAAAATTTTAATCCCATTGTCTTGGAAGGGGTTGTGGGAACCGGAGATTACGATCCCGGCGTCCGCCCGCATGGAAGAAGTAATGAAGGCGATTCCCGGTGTGGGCAGCGGGCCAACCAGGAGCACATCTACCCCCATGGAGCAAATTCCGGCCACCAGGGCATTCTCGATCATGTAACCGGAAAGGCGCGTATCCTTGCCAATGACGATGCGATGACGTTTCTCTTTGTTCTTGAAGATGTAGGCCGTTCCCCGCCCCAGTTGCATGGCCATTTCAGTCGTCATCGGATGGATGTTGGCCACGCCGCGAATGCCATCTGTCCCGAAAAGTTTCCCCATATTTTCTTTCTCCCCAGGCAAATCTAATGGTCAAGATCTTCTGGGGTGCACCGCAAAATCGCGTCCGCCACCTGGACCACCTGGCGCATCCGCTCCACCTCGTGGACCCGCACAATATTCGCACCGTGCAGAATGGCCACGGCCACGCTCGCCATCGTTCCCTCCTCCCGCTCCTCCGGTGGAAGGCCCAGGATTTTTCCAATGAAGGCCTTCCGGGAGGGGCCGATGAGCAGGGGTTTCCTCAAGACTTTGAATTGCCAAAGATTTTTCAGAAGAACCAGGTTATGGTTGTGCTCCAAGGACTTTCCGAACCCGATCCCTGGATCGAGGATGATGCGGTCCGGGTGGATGCCTCTTGATTCGGCATACGCCATACGCTCTCGAAAGAAATCCAATAATTCTCCCATTAGGTCATTATAATGCGTGTCGATTTGCATGGTTTCGGGGTCCCCCCGCATATGCATCAACACCACCGGCACCTGGCTTTCGGCAACCACCTGAGCCATGCGCTCATCGAACCGCAGGGCGCTTATATCATTGATCATCTCGGCGCCAGCCTCGAGGGCTCTTTCAGCGACCCCTGCCTTTCGCGTATCGACCGAGATGGGAATGTTGATTTTCTTGCTCAATTCCTGAATGATCGGGATGATCCGCCTGGCTTCTTCTTCCTCCTCCAGAGCCTTCGACCCGGGACGGGTCGATTCGCCGCCGATGTCCAAGATATCCGCCCCTGCTTCCGCCAAGCGCAAACCATGTTCCACTGCCTTCTGCCGCCCGAAGAATCGTCCCGCATCGGAGAAGGAGTCTGGCGTGACGTTTAATACGCCCATGATGAGCGTACGCTGGGAAAGATCATAACTCCGGCAGTGAAAACGGAGAATAAAGGGTCCCATCAAAACCATTAACCACAGAGAACGCAGAGAAATAAAGAATAATAGGGGTTCTATAGATAAAAAATAAAGGCCAAAGGCAGAGAAATCATCCCCCACCCTTGGCCTTTGACTTTTACCCATTCTCTAAGTAAGCCTTCCCTCATCCAAATTCGTCGAGGGGCCCGCGGCAAGGGCAGAGCTTAATCCCAGCACCTCGTCGACCTCTTCTCCCGCGAGGACTTCCTTCTCCAACAAGGATGAGGCCAAGCGGTGGAGTTTATCCATTTTCTGCGTAATAATCTCCTTGGCCCGGTCATAATTTTCCAGAACGATACGCTTGATCTCGTTGTCGATATCCACAGCGGTCTTTTCACTGAAATCCTTGTGCTGCGCGATCTCCCGGCCGAGGAAGATGTGCTCCTCCCTTTTTCCGAAGGTCAGCGGCCCCATTTTTTCACTCATCCCAAAGTCGCAGACCATTTTGCGCGCCCATTCGGTGGCCATTTCCAAGTCGTTCCCGGCCCCCGTGGTCTGCGTTTGCAAGACCAATTCCTCAGCAGCCCGCCCTCCCAAAAATATGGCGATCTTGTTGAGAATATATTCTTTGGAGAGCGTATGCTTGTCCTCTGCGGGCAATTGCTGGGTAATCCCCAGGGCTCGGCCGCGGGGGATAATGGTCACCTTATGGATGGGGTCAGCGCTGGGGAGAAACTTGGCCACCAGCGTGTGGCCGGCCTCATGGTAAGCCGTGAGGCGTTTCTCCTCATCACTGATAATCATCGTCCGCCGCTCCACGCCCATGAGCACCTTATCCTTCGAGGCTTCGAAATCGGCCATCTCCACCTTAGTTTTTCCCCGACGGGCGGCTAAGAGGGCGGCTTCGTTCACGAGATTTTCTAAGTCCGCTCCCGTGAACCCGGGCGTGCCCCGGGAAAGGACAGAAAGGTTTACGTTTTCGGCCAACGGGGTTTTGCGGGTATGAACCCTTAAAATCTCCTCCCTTCCTTTCACATCCGGCCGCGGGACGACGACCTGGCGGTCAAACCGTCCGGGACGGAGAAGCGCGGGGTCTAAGACGTCCGGGCGGTTGGTAGCCGCAACAATGATGACTCCCTCATTGGACTCGAAGCCATCCATCTCTACCAAAAGCTGGTTAAGCGTCTGTTCCCGCTCATCGTGCCCACCCCCGAGCCCGGCTCCGCGATGGCGACCGACCGCGTCAATTTCATCGATGAAGATAATGCAGGGAGCATGTTTTTTCCCCTGGATGAAAAGATCCCGCACGCGAGAAGCGCCCACCCCCACAAACATCTCCACGAAATCCGAACCGCTGATGGAAAAAAAAGGAACGTTGGCCTCCCCCGCAATGGCCCGGGCTAACAGCGTTTTGCCGGTCCCCGGTGCCCCCACCAGGAGGACGCCTTTGGGAATTCGCCCCCCGAGTTTCGTGAATTTTTTGGGGTCGCGGAGAAATTCGATGATCTCCTGGAGCTCTTCCTTCGATTCATCGATCCCGGCCACATCGACAAAAGTTACTTTTTGTTGTTTCTCTGTGAGCAGCTTGGCCCGCGCTTTGCCGAAGGACATGGCTTTCGTGCCCCCGGCCTGCATCTGACGCATGAAGAAGATCCAGAAGCCGATCAGCAGGATCATCGGGAACCAGGAGACCAGCACGGTCATATACCAGGGGTTCTCGTCCTCGGGCTTGGCCGAGATTTTTACATTCTTTTCCCGTAAGGCTTTGATCAGGTCGGGATAGCTGGGGGCAAAGGTCCGAAATTCCTTACGGCTGGCGTATCGGCCATAGATATTATGGCCTTGGATGGTAACTTCCTTTACTTCTCCCCGTTCTACGGCGGCCAGGAAATCGCTAAAGATTACTTTTTCCTGCGTCGTCCGGGGCTGGCTGAACAGGTTGAAGAGGAGGATCATCATCAGGCTGATGACCAGCCAAAGGGCTAAATTTTTGTAAAAGGGGCTCAATATCCTTCCCCCCATAAGATTCTTTCGCTGTCCAGAGGGAATTTATTAAGACTTCTGAAAATAAATCCAACACCTTTTTATAGCACAAGTATGCGTTTTCCACAATGAAAAATTTGGAGAATCCTGAATTTGGATTAGAGGTGGGAGATTCTTGATCCCCCTTCCACCTCCCGGCTTTCATTCCTGCCGGGTTTTACAGCAGTTCCACCCGCAAAATCCGCTGGGTCTCGGGTTTCAGACGCGCGCGGTGATCCATGCGCACTCCGGCGACCCAGAGTAGCCGATCTTCCTTGAAGAGCAACGGGATTCGTCTTCGCTGCGCAGCCGGAATTTTGCAGTCTATGAAAAGGTCTTTTACTTTCTTCTCACCCTCCATACCGAGTGGTTGGAAGCGGTCCCCAGGCCGGGGGGAGCGGATGATCAGCGGAAAGTCGACGGTGTCGTAATCCAGCAGGGCAACGCCAGAAGAGTTTTCGAATCGAACCGTGGGTTTTCTCGCTTCCACTTCAAAGCTCATTCCCCGCCCGATCTCCGGGATCTCCACGTAGCCTGGGCCCAGAACGACGTGCTCGAAGGGAATGGCCTCTTCTCTGGATTTGGCCAAAGTTAACGCCTGATAGGCCTTGGCGACGCATAAGCCTTGGGGAAGCTGGAGACTCTTGTTGGGTTCCGGATTTTGCAGGACACTTTCAATAAGTAAGATATGGGGGAGGCCTACCCGGCGTAAATTTCCCGACAAATTTTCTATGGCATGCCGGAAATACCTCAGCCGGAGGGGGAGGGGTTGGGCGGCGAGGGAAGGAATATCCAGGGTGATGGAATCTTTTTTCCGGCTCCGAACCAGCGCCGGGAATTTTTCTTCCATAATTTTTTGCCAGAACTTTTCTTCAGCCCGAAAGAGGTCGGCCATCTGCACCAGCGTCTGGCGAAACCGGGGATTGTATTGCTGCAGGATGGGCAAGAGCTCATGCCGCACCCGGTTGCGCAGGAAGTGCAGGGACCGATTCGAAGGGTCGGAGAGATAGGCCACCTTCCTTTCCTGCAGAAAAGATTCCACCTCTTCCCGCCAGACCTCGATGAGGGGTCGGATAAAAATCCCCCCCCGCACGGGCGGAATTCCCGAAAGACCCCGTGTCCCTGAGCCTCGGAGGAGCCGCATAATAATAGACTCGGCCTGATCATCGGCCGTGTGGCCCAGGGCAATTTTCGTCGCTTGATGAGCCTTGGCTGCCTCCTGGAGGAAGGCGTAACGGGCTTCCCGGGCCGCTTCCTGGAGAGTCAGGCGCAGCTCATGCTGCTTTTGCCGGACATCTGCCCTGCGGCTGATGAAAGGGACGCCCAATTCCGCCGCAGCTTTCCGGACAAAGGATTTTTCTTGGGCCGCTTCGGGCCGGAGACCATGATCTAAGTGCGCCACTACTAAATGGAGGCGAAAATCCCGCCGCATCTCCCAAAGGGAATGGAGGAGAGCCATAGAATCTGCCCCCCCGGAAACCGCAGCCACCACTCGCTCCCCGGGCTGCAGCATATCATATTTGGTGATTGTCTTTTTTACGCTCAGGACGAAGGGGTGCATGGTTTTCCCTGGGCTTCTTCATATCGGGCCAACGTAAAGAGTAAGTCTGCCATCCGGTTGAGGAACCGGAGAACCTCTACATTCGTAATGATTTTCTCCTGGAGCAGGCGGACCGCCTTTCGCTCTGCCCGGCGGACAATGGTCCTGCCCAAATCGATGGCCGCCGACGCCACCGTCTCTCCTGGAAAGATGAATCCTTTCCCTATGACGACGTCTTTTTGCAAATCCTCGATCAAACGTTCCAATCGGTCCACATGTTCGGTTTTAATCTGATGGGGGTATTTCTTTGAATCTTCTGGAGCTGTGGCCAGCTCAGCTCCAAGAACGAGGAGGTCTTTCTGGATGCTCAGGATAATTTCTTTGGTCTTCGGTCGGGTGGCCGAAGCTCTGGCGATTCCCAGCGCAGAACTGGCTTCGTCGAGAGTGCCGTAGGCTTCTGGCCTCGGCCCGGATTTTGGAATCCTCTGGCCGCCCAACAGACTGGTGAAACCTCGGTCGCCTTTTTTAGAAAATTTCATGGAGCTTTGTTCCTCACTCTCGTCTTATTCTTTTTCGTATGACCCGCGGCCATGATTCCCGGGGGAATCTGTCGAGAGCGACTTTTAAGTTTTTGCACTTCCACCGGCCGCAGAGCCCGGTATTCGCCGGGCTGAAGTTTTCCCAGAGAAAGCCCGGCAAACCCGACTCGCTTCAGCTTCAGGACCGGGTACCCGAGCTTTTCCCACATTCGTTTCACCTGCCGATTTCTTCCCTCGTACAGAACCATCTCCAGCCATAAATTTTCTGGGGTCTCTCTCAGCGAGGCGATGCGGCAAGGGGTGGTCCACCCATCCTCCAAATAGATACCCTGGCTGAGCCGCCGGATTTCGGCGCTGGTTGGCCTTCCTTTAACTTTTACTCGGTAGGTGCGGGGGAGGCGAAAGGAAGGGTGGGATAGACGGTGGGAAAGTTCACCGTCATTGGTCAGCAGCAGGAGCCCTTCCGCATCGTAATCCAGCCTCCCCACGGGAAACAGACGCCGATTATTTGTCGGCAGCAAATCAAGGATCGTCTTCCTGCCCTGCGGATCATCCGTAGTCGTTACAACGCCTTTGGGCTTATTCAGGAGAATATAGATTTTCGCAGGAGGAAGGGAGACCCTGCGCCCATCCACCTTGATATGGTCCTTCGCCGGGTCAGCTCGATCGCCGATCCGGGCGGTCCGTCCATTGATGGCGACGCGCCCTTCCCGGATCAGTTCTTCCGCCTTTCGCCGGGAAGCGACCCCCATCTCAGAAAGAATCTTTTGTACCTTGGGAAGAGGATTCATCCATCCCCGCTTCTCTGCCGGGCTGGACTTCCGACCCCGCCGCCGAAGTCGGCACGGGCTTCGCCGCACCCGGGTCGGTAAAGGGTAGAGGTTCTTCTGGCGGAGGCGAACCCAACCCTTCTACATCCTTCAGGGTGGGAAGGCTGGATAAGTCTTTCAACCCGAACATTTCCAGAAACTGTTTGGAAGTCCCATAGACCAAAGGCCTGCCCGGAACGTCCTTTTTTCCGAGAATTCTTATCAATTTCCTCTCCAAGAGAGTCCGCAGGACTCCTCCGGAGTCCACTCCGCGAATTTTTTCCACCTCCGCGCGCACGAGGGGTTGCTTGTAAGCGACGATGGCCAGAGTCTCCAGGGCGGCCTGGCTCAGAGCCAGGGGTTTGGTCTTTTTCAGCCTTTTGATCCATTCGGCATGCTCCGGCCGCGTGCGAAACTGGAATCCCTCGGCCACTTCCACCAGGATAAAACCCCTCTGGCCGCCTTCATAATCCGCTTTCAGCTCGGAGAGCAGCCGCTGGATGTCTTTTTTACTCACCTCGCCCAAAACCTCTTTGATCCGCTCCAGGCTCAAAGGGCTCTCCGAGACAAAGATTAAAGATTCAATCACGGCTTTGCATTGCCCATCTTCCACTTCAGCCAATCCTTTCTTCGATTCTCTTCTGACCTTCCTCGCGCCCGATCGGGGAGAAGATCCGAATCGTCCCGAAAGATTCGGATTGGTAAACCTTGATCAGGCGCAGGCGCAGGAGTTCCAGGAGCGCCAAGAAGGCTACGATAATCTCCCCCCGGGGGGTCGCCGCAGTGAAAAGTTCGTTGAACGTTACACTCTCCACATCCCAGATGCGCTCCATAATCTGGATGATCTTCTCTTTGATACTCAGTTGCTCCAGCGAGATTTCTTCGAATTCTTCCGGAGGAATTCCTTGCAAAACCTTCTTCATCGCCTCCAGTAGGTCGAACAGCGTGGCCTCTCCGGCCAGCGCTTCCTCAGCGCCCTCCAGAAGTTTCTCTTCGAAGAACCGGCGGACGAATACTTCTCGATCCAAAAGAGGGCCTCTGGACAGCTCCCAGGCCGCCTCTTTGAAGCGTTGATACTCCAAGAGTTTGCGCACCAATTCCGCCCGCGGGTCCTCGGCGATTCCTTCTTCGCCTTCCTCTGCCTGCTCTTCCTCGGACGGGGGCAACAGCATCTTTGACTTGATATGTAACAGGGTGGCGGCCATCAGGAGAAACTCGCCGGCGACGTCCAAATTCAGGCTCTTCATCATATCCAGGTATTCTAGGTACTGCTGGGTGATGACCGAGATAGGGATGTCGTAAATATCAATCTCATTCTTTTTGATCAGGTGCAGGAGAAGATCCAGCGGACCTTCAAAAACTTCTAACTTAACGTTCAGCGGTAACTCTTGCGGTTCAAACTCGTCTGGCGAATGGTTCGATTCCATCTCATCCCTCGGTTTTTCGGCCACGCATGGTCAGCCTCATTAGATAATCTCTGCCCCTCCTAACCCTTGGGCCCTTTCTTAGCTTATTTTCATCGCCCGGCGCGCCTCTTCCATGGTCTGGGCGGCAATGATCCGAGCTCTCCGGCAGCCATCTTCCAGCACTTCCTCGATCAGATGCGGGTTTTTAAGGTACATGGCGCGCTTCTCGTGGATGGGGGCCAGATAGGCGACGATGTTCTCCGCCAGATTTCTCTTGTCCTCTACACAACCGATGGCTGCCTGGCGGCAATCGACGTTGACTCGTTCTAGTGTCTCCTGTGAACTGTACACTTTATGGAAGGCAAAGACATTACAAATATCCGGGTTCCCGGGATCGCTACGTTTGATGCGCTGGGGATCGGTAAACATCTGGCTCACCTTATCACGAATTTCCTGCGGCGAGTCGGAGATATAGATGGCATTGTTGTAGCTCTTGCTCATCTTCCGGCCGTCGATTCCCAGCAGCTTGGGAACTTCCGTGAGCATTGGCTCTGGAAGCGGGAAAACCGGGCCATAGAAGAAATTAAATCGTCGGGCGATCTCCCGGGAGAGCTCCACGTGCGGCACCTGATCAATGCCCACGGGAACCTTGTGGGCTTTATAGATGATGATGTCGGCCGTCTGCAGCAGCGGGTAGCCCAGGAACCCGTACGTGGTGAGGTCACGATTGGCCAACTCCAGCTGCTGCTCCTTATACGAAGGCACACGCTCCAGCCAGGGGAGCGGGGTGATCATGGAGAGCAGAAGATGGAGCTCGGCGTGCTCCTTGATGCGCGACTGCATGAAAAGAACGCACTTTTCTGGAGATAGCCCCGCGCTCAGCCAGTCCATCATCATATCCCGGATGCTCTCCGGAATGATGTCTGGATTACTGTATTCCGTCGTCAGGGCATGCCAGTCCGCTACGAAGAAAAAACATTCGTACTCGTCCTGGAGCTCCCTCCAATTGTCCAAGGCTCCAACTAAATTCCCCAAATGAAGCTTCCCCGAAGGCCGCATTCCGCTCAGCACACGTTGTTTAGACATTTACCTCTAATAATCTCCCTTCTCTCGCCTCAAGGATTCCAGGATGGAGAATGCGCGTTCCCGTTCAAACTCCCAATTTCTTCCCGAGCGGAATTTGCCGAATGCTCCTACCTCGCCTACCTTCCTTTTTGCTGGGATGGCGAGGCGTTCCCCGGCCTTTGCCCGGTCCATGTTTATCAAACCTTTGCAGAATAAATTCAGTTTCCTCTTGACGATTGTGCAGTTTCCTGTCAAGTCGGGCCCGCAATAGCGCATGCAGAATCTCACTGTAGATGGGCCCGGGAATATATCCCAACCGCCTCAGGTCCTTACCGCTCACGGAGACCTTGGTGCTCTTCAGGGCAGTGAAGTAGAGAGAAACGGCTTTTTTTACATCCTCGGACTCGGTCTTCCCCATGGCGTACAGCAGAAATTCTGTGGGCAAGGAGTCCAGAAGAAAATAGAGGTCGCTGCGCCGCATGGAGGGAGAATGAGAAAGGCGGTGGACCACCTGGGTTGCCGCCCGCCGGCGCTGGATGAAGGTGGTGCGAAACTTTTCCGGGAGGGAGAGACGGGCAAGAAGCTCCTGAATTTCTTTCTCCGCTAGGCGGTCCATTAATCCTAGGAAGGCCACCACCCAACGCTCATACCTTTCGCCCGTAAAAAGAAGATTATGCCAGGAAACCACCTTCTCCAGCCTCTGGAAGAGGCTTTCCATGATGCGGTCGATTCTTAACTTGGGATGAAAAAATTTCAGTAGTCCATAGTCCCCCAACCGCTTGATTACGGCAAAAGGCTTTTCCTCCGACAGGCAAAGGACGAGCTCCCGGAACAGCCGCCTTCCGGAAAGCCGGCCGAATAATTCCAGGCGCACGGCGTTTTCCATGAGCATCTGGGTGTGCTTGGCAATCTGGAAGCCGATACGCTGTTCGAAGCGCACGGCGCGGAAGATGCGGGTGGGGTCTTCCACGAAACTCAGGTTGTGCAGGACGCGGATGACCCGCTCCTTGACGTCCTTTTGGGCTCCGAAGAAATCGATGAGTTCGCCGAAATGGTCGGGCTGTAAATGGATGGCCAGCGTGTTCACCGTGAAATCCCGCCGGTAGAGGTCGAGCTTGATGGAACTGTGCTCTACTCGGGGGAGGGCGGCTGGATGTTCATAATACTCCAAACGGGCAGTGGCCACGTCGACCCGGTAGCCCTGCGGGAAGGCCAGCGTAGCCGTACCAAATTTTTTGTGCACCTTCAGTTCGCATTTTTTCTCCCGGGCCAGAGCCTGAGCCAGAAGAATCCCCTCCCCTTCCACTACGATGTCCATGTCGAAGTTCTCGTTCCGCAGGATCAGGTCGCGTACGAAGCCGCCGACGGCGTACGCCTGGAAGCCCAGCTGATTGGCCATCTTCCCGATGGTCTTGAGCAAATCGAGCATTGCGGAAGGCAAGCGTTCCTCCATGAGCTGGAGGACCCATTTCTTCCGCGGCTCCGCCGAGAAAAAATCCTGCTCCACCAGGGTCTGCGGCGTGCGGCTGCTGCTGGCATACATCCAGCGCAACAGGTCTGTACGGGTGATGGCCCCCACCAGTTTATCTTTCTCTATCACCGGAAGGAAGCGCTGGTTGTTTCCCACGATTAAGTCCTGAATTTTTGACAATGGTGTCCGCAGAGAAACCGTGGCGAACTCGCTGGTCATGTAGTCCCGCGCGGGGGAGTTTTTGAAGCCATGGAAGGTAGCTTTTTCGATGACCTGGCGGGAGATGAGACCCACCACTTTCCCATCATCCACCACGGGGAGGACATTGATGTTGTAGCGAGTGAGAAGCTCACCCGCCCGTTCAATGCTCTCGTTGGCCCCCACCGTCTTCACCGGGAAGGACATCAAATTGCGGGCCTGTTTCCCGGGGGTAATCCGGCCCTCCAGATAATTCAGTAGTTTTTCCTCCACCTGGTGGAGGTTCATATCTTTGATCGTGGCCGAAGCGGCCGTAGCGTGCCCCCCTCCCCCAAAAGCCGCCGCAACTTCCCCTGCGTTCACCTCTTCGAGGCGGCTCCGGGCCACGAGGTAAACGCGATCCTCCATCTGGGCCAAGGCGAAGAGAACGTTGATATTTTCCATATCCTTCAGCTTATGCACCAGAAGGGCAAAATCCCCGATGTACCTGTCTGCAGACGCCTTGGCGATCATGACCTCCAGGCCCTTCACCACGTACCGGGTGGCGGACTGGATTAGCTCGTTGAGCAGGGAGATCTGCTCGGGGGTTAGCTCCCGGGTGATCAGGTTCGATACCATGTTCAGGTTGGCCCCCTGCGAGAGCAAAAAGGCCGCCATTTCATAATCTTCCCCGGTGGTGGAAGAGAAGGTAAAAGACCCTGTGTCTTCATAAAGGCCCACGGCCATGACCGTGGCCTCCTCGGGGGTGATGGGGATATGTTGCTCTTTGAGGATCTTGGCCAGGATGGTTACTGTGGCCCCAACTTCCCGGATATGTTCTTCCGTCCCCCGGAGATCTTCCGGAGAGGCCGGATGGTGGTCGTATATATGCACTTCCACCCCGCGGCCCTTGACCAATTCTGCAAATTTGCCGATGCGTCCAGGCTGGCGGGTGTCGACCAGGATCAACCGCCGGACCGCATTCAAGTCGATGTTCTTGATTCGCTCGGTCTCAAAGACATAGAAAGTGGATTGCAGGAAAAAATCGCGCAGATTTTTTTCCTGGGAGCCGGGGAACACCAGGACCGCCTGGGGGTAGAGCTTCTTGGCCGCCAGCATGGAAGCCAGCGAATCAAAGTCGGCGTTGATGTGGGTGGTAATTACGTCCATGGATTTAGCCCCGGGGATGGTACTTCTGATGGAGTCGCTTCAGGCGTTCCCGGGAAACATGCGTGTATACTTGCGTGGTCGCAATGTCCACGTGTCCGAGCATCGATTGCACAGATCGCAGGTCGGCCCCCCTTTCTAAGAGATGGGTAGCAAAAGAATGGCGCAGCGTATGGGGCGTGATGCGTTTTGTAATTCCGGCAGCCCGGGCATGCCTCCGGAGGATTTTCCAGAACCCTTGGCGGGTGATCTGCCGCCCTCTTCTTCCAAGAAAGAGGGTGGGATTGGAAAACCGCAGAGCCCAGCTTCGCCGCGGCCCTTCCAGGTACCCCTTCAGCGCCTCACCAGCGGCCCGCCCGATGGGTACAATTCGTTCTCTTGCTCCTTTGCCCTTGGTGCGCACATAACCCACCTCCAAGTTTACGTCGTTTACCGAGAGATGAACCAGCTCGGAGACACGCAAGCCCGTCGCGTAGAGGAGCTCCAGCATCGCCCGGTCGCGATTGCCCAGCGGCTGCGCGGGATCGGGCTGCCGCAGTAAATCCTCCACCTCCTGGAAGGTCATAACCCCAGGAAGCCGGGGGACAACCTTAGGGGCTCTCAGGCGGCGCAGGGGATTCTGTGAAATGCCGCCATCCTGCAGGAGAAACTTGTGAAAACCCCTCAACGCCGAAAGGGCGCGGGCTGCACTTCTGGCGGAAAGGCCCTTTTGCCGCAAAAGTTTGAAATAGCCCATGATTTGGTCGACCGAACTCTCCCGGAGGCTGGAGATTCCTCGTTCTGCCAGGAAAGCGAGGTAACCATGCAGATCCCGGGCATAGGCCTCCAGGGTGTTGCGACTCAACCCCTTCTCCACGACCAAGTGATGTAAAAATCGGTCTAACCAGTGATCAAAGCTATCCGCCATCTGAAAGGATCTCCAGGACTTGGGCTTTATTCTAACATAAAGCCCTCTTTTTTCAATTTCTTTCTCCTTCCTGCCGATATATGTCTTTAGTAACCGTCAAAGGGGAATTGTTTCTAAACCCTTGACAACCATCCATTTTTTCAGTTTAATAAATTAATTTTCCCCCTGGAGGAGGAAGAATGGATATTTCTGAACTCTTATTATTCGTCAATAAAGAAGGGGGTTCGGACCTGCACATCAGTGCCGGCGAACCGCCCATGCTCCGAATCCTTGGCGAAATCAAACGCATCGAGATTCCTCCCCTGAGCCGGGAAGAGCTACATATCATGCTCTATGACGTTTTAAACGATCACCAGCGCAAAAAATTCGAGGAGACGCATGAACTGGATTTCTCCCTGGAGCTAAAAGGCATCGCCCGATTCCGGGTGAATGCCTTCCGCCAGCAGAGGGGAGAAGGTGCGGTGTTTCGGGTCATTCCGTCAAAAATAAAATCACTGGAACAATTGGGTCTACCCAAGAGCCTACGCGAAGTATGCATGAATGAGCGGGGTTTAGTTTTGGTGACCGGGCCCACGGGAAGCGGAAAGTCGACCACCCTGGCTGCCATGATCGATATCCTCAATAATTCCCTCAAAGGGCACATCATTACCATCGAGGATCCCATTGAATTCCTCCATGAGTCTAAAAAATGTTTGATCAACCAACGGGAAGTAGGCGCCCATACCCATAGCTTCGCGAACGCCTTGCGAGCCGCCCTCCGTGAGGATCCCGACATTATCCTCGTGGGAGAGATGCGCGACCTGGAGACCATTTCTCTGGCCCTCACCGCTGCCGAAACCGGGCATCTTGTCTTTTCCACCTTGCATACCAGCGGGGCATCCAAAACCGTCGACCGTGTCATTGATGTCTTCCCCGCCGCCCAGCAGGGACAGATTCGGACGCAGTTTGCCGAATCTGTTCAGGCCATCATTTCTCAAGTCCTCTTGAAACGGAAAGATGGCCGGGGTCTTGTGCCCGCCCTGGAGGTCATGATCGGGACCGCGGCTGTCCGCAACCTTATCCGCGAGTCCAAAGCTGCGCAACTTCCTTCGGCCATTCAGACCGGTCAGAAATTTGGCATGATCTCCTTGGATCAATCAATGAAAGAGTTGGTATCCCGGAACATCGTAGACAGGGAACAGTGCCTGTACCTGGCCACGAACCCGAACATTTTTAACTCCTGAGGAGGAAGAGTGATGAGCACCAACCTTCGAGAGCTTCTGGAACATATGGTGGAGTTGAATGCCTCAGACCTCTACGTTACAGTGGACGCCCCGCCCATGTTCCGGGTGGAAGGGGTTACTTCTCCCTGGGGAGAACGAAAATATACTCCCGAAGAAACCGAAACCATGGCTTTGTCCCTGATGAGCCAAGCCCAGAAGGCCTACTTCGCCAGAAGGTGGGAGATGAACCTGGCCATCTCCTACTCGGATCTGGGGCGGTTTCGGGTAAATATCTTCCGGCAGCGTGGGTTCCATGGCCTGGTCTTCCGGCAGATCAAGTTGCACATCAAGACCATCGATGATCTCGGGCTGCCTCAAATCTTCAAAAACTTGGCCATGACCAAACGGGGGCTGGTGATTGTTGCGGGCCGGACCGGGTCAGGAAAATCTACCACCCTGGCGGCACTCATCGATTATCGAAACTCCAACGCCACGGGGCACATTGTCACGGTAGAGGACCCCATCGAATTTGTCCACTACCATAAAATGTCCATCATCACCCAGAGAGAGATTGGCATTGACACCCAGGGATATGCCAGCGCCCTCAAACATACCCTGCGGCAGGCCCCCGATGTGATCCTCATCGGGGAGATTCGCGATGTAGAAACAATGGAAGCAGCCATTGATTACGCCGAGACTGGACACCTCTGCCTGGGGACTCTCCACGCGAACAACGCCAACCAGGCCATCGAACGAGTCATGAATTTTTTCCCGCCGGTAAGGCATATGCAGATTTACCTGCAACTCTCCCTGAACCTCAAGGGCATCATCTCCCAGCGTCTCATCCCGGGCGTCAACGGGATGAGGGTCGCGGCTGTGGAAATTCTCCTGGACACGCCCCGGGTCAAGGACTTGATCCACAAAGCCGAGATAGAAATGCTTAAAGAGGCCATCGCCCAGGGAACTCTGGAGGGCATGCAGACCTTCGATCAATCCATCTTTGACCTCTACATGCAGGGGATTATCGACTATGACAGCGCTATTGGGTACGCCGATAGTCCCAACGATTTACGGCTACGTATCAAAATGGAGGAGGCTGGCGCGAAGAAAGGAGCCCTTCCATCCGGTCTGAAGTTAAAGCCGGAATTCCGGACTTGAAACGGACCGACGCGCACTCCTTGGCGCCGGCGTTCTCAAACCACTTCGTTTGGACGGTCAAACTCGTCTCAGGCGGGAAAGAATACGCCCGGAATTTTCCAGCATCTGGTCGAAATCCTCTGGCTGCAAACCCGCTCCCAGCGCCACTTTCAAGGCTTTTTCTCGCGAGATCAGGTCCCCGGGAAGGTGGGTGTCTGTATTTAAGACCATCGCCGCCCCCGCCTTTTGCGCCAGACGGGCCACATGGCCATTGCTCAGGCTATGTCCCTGGCGGGAGGTAATCTCCAGAAAAACTCCTTTTTCACGGGCGAAAGTGACGTCTTCCTCGGAGATCAAGCCCGGGTGAGCCAGGATATCGACCCCCGCTTCGATGGCCTGGTGGTTGGTTCCGGGAGGCACAGGCTCAACAATAGTCTCTCCATGCACCAGGACGAGCTGAGCACCCAAGGCTCTCGCCCTGGAAGTCAAAGAAACGATCAACGTCGGCGGCAGGTGGGTGAGTTCAATTCCCGGGATGGCCCGAACTTTCCCCTGGGCATTCAAATCCTGACAGGCCTGAATCAACCGCGGGATAATCCAATCGAGGTTGGACGTATCTGCGTGGTCGGTAATCGCCACCGCCCGGTAACCGATGACTTCCGCCCGCCGTATCAATTCCGCGGGCAAAAGATCCCCATCACTAAGAAGGCTATGGGTATGTAAATCGATCATTGAACCCTCCACTCCTGGAGGCCACGGCCCTTCGTCACCAATTTGGGGGTCTAAAACACTCTTGCCCCGCGAAGGCTATGGGCAAAGACCTTCTCAATCTTCAACCAAACCAGCGAGCCGATTAAGTCTGGTTCCCCGGGAAAATTGACAATGTGATTGGTCCGGGTTCTTCCCATGTTCTCCTCAACACTCACTTTACTCCGACCTTCCACCAAGACCTCAACCTCCCGACCTTCCCAGATCCTGTTCCGTTTGAAGGTAATCTTCCTTTGCAGTGCTTGGAGCTCCATCAGCCTTTGGCGACTCACCTCCTCGGGGACCTTATCCGGAAAATCGGCTGCCCGGGTATAGGGCCGGTCGGAGTATTTAAAGGAGAAGAGGTCATCGCATTGTACCTGCTCCACCATATCCAGGGTAGATTGGAAATCCGCCTCCTTTTCTCCCGGGAAACCTACGATCATATCAGTGGTGATGCTGATTTCCGGGCAGGCCTGCCGAAGTTCATTAACCCTTTCCAGGTATTCTTCCCTTGAATACCCCCGATTCATCCGTTTCAGGATACGATTGGAGCCCGACTGCAGGGGAAGGTGGATGTGCTCGCAGAGCTTGGAAAGCCGGCCAAAAGACCTAATTAAGTCGCGGGAGAGGTCTTTGGGATGGGAGGTTGTGAAGCGGATGCGCTCGATTCCCTGAATCTCCTGGACGGTTTCCAGAAGTTCACTAAAGCTCATCTCGCCAGACGTCTTATTCCCATAGGAATTTACGTTCTGGCCCAGGAGGGTTACCTCCCTGACGCCCTGCGCGGCCAGGCTGCGGACCTCTTCCAGAATCTCTCTGCTCGGCCGGCTCACCTCCCGGCCCCGGACGAACGGAACGATGCAAAAAGAGCAAAAATTGTCGCAGCCCTGCATGATGGATACGAAAGCCGTAACCTTCGAAGGCGGAGGAGAAAAAAGGAGAGAAGCGTAAGGGTCGATTCGTCCCTCAAGCGATGTGGCCAACCCCCGTTTCCCAAAGACTTCCAGGTCATCGAGAACCTCGTTGATCCTCCCAAATTCTTTCGTCCCCAGCACAAAACCCAGGTAAGGAAAGCGGTGTAAGAACTTCTCTCCTTCTTGCTGAGCTAGGCATCCTGCAAGGCCAATGATTAGCTCCGGTTTCTTCTTTTTCAGCGCCCGAAACCGGCCGAGGGCGCTATAGACTTTCTGTTCGGGTTTCGCGCGCACACTGCAGGTGTTCAGGAGAATTAGATCGGCTTCTGACGGGTCCTGGACCAAGCGATAATTTCGGGCGGCCAGCAGCTGGCGGATGCGCTCGGAGTCATAAACATTCATCTGGCAGCCGAAAGTCTGGAGATAGAGATTCTTGGGGCCCATAGGAAAATGCCAATTTTTTCCTTTATTTCTAACACTTCCGGAAACCGCTGTCAATCTTTCACATTATTCTTATTGACTTTAATCTTTCCTTTTAGTAGACTTTGATCTGATTTGAGGCCGATTCAAGAAGGCAGCCTTTTAACCGGATTCGCTACAATCCTTCAGCGGGTCGATCCCCATGGTCAATGCGATTGCGGCCGCCGCACCAGCCTTAACGAGCGCAAATAGCATCGTTTTATACCAGAATATCCTGCCAGAGAAATATTCTATGATTGTCCCCTTCTTAGAAGTCCTCCCCCCGGAAAATTCTGGTTCTGTCTGGGAAAACCACGCGGGACATGAAATTTTGTACTATGACCGCCAGGGCTACCTCAGGAGGCTGTTTCA
>CAYQWO010000004.1:32723-34651 GCA_964421095.1 uncultured Syntrophaceae bacterium | reverse complement strand
AAAAAGGCTGAGCAAACGAGCGGCTTTCAGTAGGGATCCGATTAAATAGCGGGAGTTCATGAGTTTGATATTTTAAACCAAGTTTTATATTCTTCGCGAGCCTAAAATATATGAATAGCCTCTCTTTGTCAAGAGATTCCTGGCCTCGCCCATTATAAGCGCGAGAAGCTGACAATTTGCGGAAGGCAGTTTATGGAATTCGCAATGAAAAGTCTGAAATCCGAAATTGCTGGAATTCAGCGCGGGGCCATGGCCACAGGCAGATTTGGATCCGGTATTTTCGCAGGCTATTCCAGATAGGCCCCTTTATCGGCGCTGGTGGCGTGTTTGGCAAAATGGGCCAGCCAGCCGTGGGTGACTTTCGGCTGGGGAGGTTTCCAGGAAGTCTTCCTTTTATTGATCTCCTCGTCACTCAGTTCCACGTTCAGACGTCGGGCGGGGATGTCGATGTCGATGATGTCGCCGTCGCGCAGGACCGCAATCGGCCCCCCCACCATGGCTTCCGGTGAGAGATGTCCGATGCAGGGCCCTCCGGAGGTTCCAGAGAACCTTCCATCAGTGACCAGAGCTACCGACCTGTCGAGGCCCATGTCTACGATCAGGTAGGTGGCCATGACCATCTCCCGCATTCCCGGTCCCCCCCTCGGTCCCTCATAGCGGATCACTAAAACATCCCCTTCCTTCACCTTCCCGGCCAGGAGGACATCGATACAATCTTCTTCCTGCTCGAAGACACGCGCCGGTCCCCGGTGCTTTAGCATCTCCGGCCGCACCGCAGTCTGCTTGATCACGGAAATTCCCAGGTTGCCTTTCAGGATGGCAAACCCTCCTTCTTTATTTCTGGGGTTATGAAGGGGACGGATGACCTCCGGGTCCCGAATTTCGGCCCGGGCCAGATTCTGGGCCAGAGTTTGGCCGCTGGCGGTCATGACAGTTGTATCCAGAAGGTTCTGCATCGATTTCATGACAGCCTGTAAGCCACCCGCGCGGGCAAAATCCTCCATTAAGTAGTTGGGGTCCGAAGGCTTGATCTCCATGAGCGAAGGGGTCTGGCGGCTGATCCCGTCGAAGTCGTCCAGAGTAAAGGGATATCCCAGTTCGTGAGCGAATGCGGGAAAATGAATCGCCAGGTTGGTGGAGCCACTGGTAGCGCAGGCGACTTTGACGGTGTTCTGAAAAGCGCCTGGCGTCATGATGTCCCGGGCGCGAAGATTGTTCTGCACGTGCTCCATGACTTTTCGGCCGCCCTCCTCGGCCAATCGCTCCAGTCCTGCATCCGTGGCACAGAGCGCGGAATTGCCGGGCAAGGAAAGGCCAAAGGCCTCGGCGGCGATGCCCATGCTATTGGCGGTGCCCATCACGCAGCAGGCCCCGGGCCCGGGGCAGGCGCAGCTTTCCACGACGTTTAACTCCTCCCGGGAAATCTTACCCTGTTTGTGCAGGACAAAATACTTGCCCATGGAGGAGATGTCCAGCCGGTCGCCTTTGTAGTGGCCCACCGGCATCCACCCTCCGGTGACGAGCACGGTGGGCAGGTTGCAGCGGGCGGCGGCGATGATCAGGCCGGGGATGATCTTGTCGCAGGTTCCGATCATCACAACCGCGTCGTAGCTGGCGTGTTCGATCATCATCTCCACCGAAGCCGCCACCAGGTCGCGGCTGGGCAAGAGGTATTTAAAACCTACATTCCCGGCCCCTTGGCCATCGCAGGGAGCCAGGACGTTGAAGATCGTAGCCAGCCCCCCGGCTTCCTGCACCCCTCGCTTGACAGCTTGGGCGATACGGTCCAGGTGATAAGACCCGGGAAGAATCTCATTCCAGGTGTTGGCAATGGCCACCAACGGTTTCTCCAGGTCTCGGTCCGTATAGCCCATGGATTTAAACAACGCCCGGCGGATGTAGTACTGGGGGACATCCGGACTCAAGCC
>CAYQWO010000004.1:25790-32623 GCA_964421095.1 uncultured Syntrophaceae bacterium | reverse complement strand
TCCAGAAGCACCTGGGGACGGATGGGCTTTTCCACAAAATCATCGACGGGTAAGAAGTCACCATCCTTCTGAGTAGAGAACTTCATCTGCTTCTTTTCCACAATGGCCGTGAGCATCAATATGGGGATTTTGGAGTATTTGGCGTATTCGGACTTGGGGTCGGGGTTACGCAGCTGGTAGGAAACCTGAAAACCTTCGGTGATGGTGTCCATCATCACGTCGAGGATGACCAGGTCCGGGTTCACGGCCTTGACCTGTTTCAGTCCTTCTGTGCCGTTGGCCGCGGTGTAGACTTTATAACGATTGGCTTCCAGGGTCATCTTCAAAGCTTCTACGATGTCGGGATCGTCATCAACGATCAGAATTTTTGCTTCTTCCATTGGTTTTCCTCCTCGGAGATTATTTAATAGAAAAGCGTAATTCTTTCGCCACAGAGGTTACAGAGAACACAGAGATATAATTACTGAAAACAGAAAAACAGGCTTTTAAAAAACCGTAGTATCTTCCTGGGCCGAAGGATCTTTGGTTTTTTTGAGTCTTTAGACCTCTGTGGACTCTGTGTCCTCTGTGGCTAAAATGTTTTTAGCAGATCCTGGGGAGCGGCTCTCCGACCATCATGTCCATGATGCGCGTCAACCCGATGCGCGTTCGCAGGATCACTTTTCCTTTCGGCTCCTCCCGCACCTCCCCGATGATGGCTGCATCCCGGCCCTGCGGATGAGCCTTCATCCGTTGCAGAATCATTTCCGCCGCGTCGGCCGCCACGATAGCCACAAGTTTACCTTCATTTGCCAGGATCAAAGGGTCAAAACCCAAAAGCTCACAGGCCCCTTGCACTTCTTCTTTGATGGGAATCCGGTCTTCCTCCACCCAGATGCCCACACCCGATTGTCGGGCCAGCTCATTAAGCGTGCTGGATAGGCCCCCCCGGGTGGGGTCCCGCAGGCAGTGAATCCTTTTGGAGACTTCCAGCATGGCCGCAACCAGGCCATTCAGGGACGCACAATCACTTTGCAGAGTGGTCGAAAATTGCAGGCCTTCCCGCGAACTCAAGATGGCCACGCCATGATCCCCGATGCTGCCGCTGAGCAGGACCCGATCCCCGGGCCGGGCCAAGCTCCCGGAGATCTGCACACCCCCGGGAATCAGGCCGATTCCCGCTGTGTTGATGAAGATTCCGTCGGCCCCTCCGCGGTTGACCACTTTTGTATCCCCGGTGACGATTTCCACGTTTGCTTCTACTGCGGCCCTTTGCATAGAAGCGACGATGGACTGCAAGGACGAAAGGGGAAACCCTTCCTCGATGATGAAACCGGCGCTGAGAAAGAGCGGCTTAGCCCCGCTCATGGAAAGGTCGTTCACCGTCCCGCAAACCGCCAGTTTGCCGATGTCGCCGCCGGGGAAAAATACCGGAGTCACCACGTAGCTGTCGGTGGTGAAAGCCCATCTCGACCCTTCCACATCCAGGACAGCCCCATCATCCAGGGGGTCGAGGAAGGGATTATGGAATGCTTTGAGAAAGAGCGAATTCACCAGCTCGTGGCTGAGCTCACCGCCGCTGCCGTGGGCCAGGAGAATTCGCTCCGTATCTGGATACACGTTCGAAAATCGATTCATGAACCATATTTATGGGCCGCGGCGCATGATCCTTCGAAGGAAACCATGCACGGACCCACCGGGTTCTGGGGGGTACAAACCCTGGCGAACAAGGGACATTTTTCCGGGCGAATCAGGCCGCGCAGAACATCACCGCAACGACATCCGTTGGTTTGCCTGGTTAGAGGGACCGGAATGTCGAAGGCCCGGGAAGCATCCATTTCGGCAAACTCCTTCCGTAAAATTAAGCCGGTTCCTGGGATCCATCCCAGGCCGCGCCATTCTACATCTGAGGACTCGAAAGCCTGGTCCATGATCTCCAGGGCCCTGGGGTTTCCCTCGGGCTTTACCCCCCGTTTGTATTGAATCTCCACCCGGGGTCTGCGGCTTTTCACCTGCCGGACCAACATTAAAACGGACTGCAAGATATCCAGAGGCTCAAATCCGGAGATCACGCAGGCCAGGCCATATTGTCCGGCCACAAATTCGTACGGGCGACTGCCGATGATCGCGCTCACGTGGCCCGGAAGAAGGAAGCCATCTAATTTTATCTCTCCCAGGTCAAGCAGGGCTTTCAAGGCTTTGGGCACGGTTTTGTGCGCGGAGAAGATGAAGAAATTTTTCAACCCTCGATTCCTGGCTTCCAGAGCAGTGGCCGCGACCGTTGGCGCAGTGGTTTCAAACCCAACCCCGAGGAAGATCACCTTGAGATTAGGGTTTTCTTCGGCCATCTTCAGGCCATCCAGGGGGGAGTAGACCACGCGCACGTCCCTGCCGGCAGCCCTCTCCAAAGCTAAGCTGGAATCGGACCCGGGAACGCGGACCATATCCCCAAAAGTGGCGACTATGGCGCCCGGGATCCGGGCCAGGGAAATAGCCCTGTCCAGGTCCCCGTTGGAGGTCACGCACACGGGGCAACCAGGGCCAGAAATGAGCTCCATCGTCTCGGGCAGAGCTTTGCGCAACCCGTACCGGGCGATGGAAACGGTGTGCGTTCCACAAACCTCCATCAGCCTCATCGGCGAGTCAGCCAGACGATGAATTTCTGCGATGATCGGCCGGGCCTTCTCTCCGTCCCTGTATTCGTCGATGAACTTCATAAATAAAGGGTTCCAGGGTTATAGCGTTCTAGGGTTCCAGGGTTCTAGGGTTCGAGATATTCCTTTTTTCCACTGGAACCCTTGGACCCTTGACCCCTTGAACCCTGTCTTAATCGGTTTCTAACGCGCCCAGCTCCTCAAAGAGCTTCAGGGTTTCTTGGGCCTCCTTTTCATCGATCACGTGGATGGCGAAGCCGGCATGGACCAGTACGTAATCGTCCTTTTGAACTTCCGGGGTCAACTGCACGCTGACCTTGCGGGAGACCCCTCCCACTTCCACATCGGCGATCAAGCCTTCGATGGATGTAACCCTTGCGGGAATCGCGACGCACATAATAACTTCCTTGGCAACTTTTCACCGCAGAGTACGCAGAGAGCGCAGAGGATCAAATACTAAGATGTTTTAATAATATGCCAAAATCTAAAAACATTTGGATGGTTCTTTTTGGTTTTTGTTGTCGTTTAACATGCTTATTTCTTGATTTTGGTTCTTAATCTATCTCGGCGTCCTCTGCGATCTCTGTGGTGAATTCATTCCGAAACAAAATTGGCGATGACGGCCTGGCCCAGGGAAAGGCCACCATCATTGCACGGCACCCGGCGGTGCACCAAAACGGCAAAGCCCGCTTTCTCTAACGCTGCCCTCATGCGCTCAGAGAGCAGGCGATTCTGGAAGACGCCTCCAGTCAAGGCGACTTTCTTCGGTCCCCCCTGGCTTTTGATCTTTTGGCAAACCACCACACCGATCTTCACCAGGGTGTTATGGAATTTGCCTGAAATCACGGAATGGGCCGTTCTTTTTTCGATGTCCCTTAGAATCCCCTCGATCATGGGCTGCAGGCGGAGGACCTCTTTTCCCCCTTTTTCCTCGATGAAAAATTCATAGACCCCCTCTTCACCCGGATCGGCAATCATCTCCAGCTCCACGGCAGCCTGACCTTCGTAAGAGATGGAAAGGCAAAGCCCCAGCAGAGCGGATACGCCATCGAAAAGGCGACCGCAGGAGGAGGTGAGGGGAGAATTGATCTGCTGATCGATCTGCTGCAGAATGACCCGGATCTTTTCTTCCCTGGCCTGGGCAAAAATTGGCAGATGCCTCATCAGGCCTTGTCGGCCCAGGAATGTATAAAGGTAACTCAAGGCCATTCTCCATGGATGCTGAATGGCAGCGGCCCCTCCGGGCATGGGCAGGTATTCAAAGTGAGCCCTCCTTTCGAAGGAACCGAAATCTCCCACCAGGAATTCGCCGCCCCAAAGGGTCCCGTCGGTGCCGTATCCGAGGCCATCAAAGGTGAGGCTGATGACCGGACCTCTTTCGCCGTTTTCCGCCAGGCAGCTGGCCATGTGGGCGAAATGATGCTGCACACCGATTTTCTGTCCGGACAGCCGGAGGGCGTATTTTGTCGAAAGATACTCGGGATGGAGGTCGTAGGCCACAGTCTCAGGCCGGATGCGGAAAAGCTTCTGGTACAGATCGACGGTGCGCTGGAAATGGTTCAGAGTCTCCAGGTTTTCCATGTCGCCGATATGCTGGCTCACGAAGGCATATTCATCCCGGGTCAGGCAAAAGGTGTTTTTTAACTCCGCTCCGCAGGCCAGAATGGGCTTTAGGGAGAAGGGCAGGCGGATGGGGAAAGGGGCATATCCCCGGGCCCGGCGGATGATCGTCGGCTGGCCATTTACGACAGCAGTCACGCTGTCATCGTACTGCACGTAAATGTCCCGGTCGTGCATGAGGAAGCCGTCGGCGATTCCGTGCAACCGGGAACAGGCTTCCTCATTGTCTTTGGCGATGGGCTCTTCGCTCAGGTTCCCGCTGGTCATGACCAGGGCCATTCCCGATTCTTGCAGCAAGAGATGGTGGAGTGGGGTGTAGGGAAGCATGACGCCGAGGTATTTTTGGCGCGGGGCCACTGCTCTGGCGATGGCCGAGCTTTTCTTCCACCGCAGCAGAACAATGGGGCTCTCGGGTGAAAGGAGAAGCTTTTCCTCCTTCTCCGTGACCAGACAATGCTCCCTGACCGTCGGCAAATCACGCAGCATGATAGCTAAGGGTTTGTCCGGCCGGCGTTTCCGCTGGCGCAGCCTTTCAATGACTGAAGGCTCCTGAGCATCGCCAGCCAAAAGAAATCCCCCCAGGCCCTTGATGGCCAGGATCTTCCCTTCTTTGAGAAAGCCGATGGCCGAGGCAATCGGATCCTGAGCCTCGAGCACCTTCCCGTCCGCATCGCCCAGTTCAATCTTTGGCCCACAATGCGGGCAGGCGTTGGGCTGGGCGTGGA
This sequence comes from uncultured Syntrophaceae bacterium, assembly GCA_964421095.1. Lineage (GTDB taxonomy): Bacteria > Desulfobacterota > SM23-61 > SM23-61 > SM23-61 > CAYQWO01. Next base: position 27,645 of record CAYQWO010000004.1, on the reverse strand, counting down.
ACCGCCGGTCCGCCGGGTCGTCGTATTCCCGCTGACAATCCGGACACATGCGGAACTTCGCCATGGTGGTCTTCGGTCGATCGTAGGGGATATCCGCAATGATCGTGAAGCGCGGGCCGCAATTCGTGCAGTTGGTAAAAGGATAGCGATGCCTGCGGTCGTGCGGATTGAAAATTTCCGACTGGCAGGCCGCACAGGTGGCGATGTCCGGCGAGATCAACTGATATCTTCCAACCTCCTCCAGACTCTCCCGAATCTCGAAGGAAGGGTAGCCCGCCGCTTCCAAATCCTCGAACCTGAGGGATTCAATCCGCGCCCGGGGAGGGGCTTGCTTGGGCAGTTCCTGGGTGAAATTTTTTATGGCCCTCTTCTCTCCCTCGACCTCGATGTGCACCCCGGCGGAAGAATTGTTCACCCATCCTTTCAAACCGTGACGCAAGGCCAGCCCGTAGACAAAAGGGCGAAACCCCACACCTTGCACCACCCCTTGCAAGAAGAAATGTCTTCTCCGGATTCCGTTTTGGGGGAAGGCCGCCGGGTGCTTCATTCCTTTTGGCTTTTGCACTTCAATGTTCATACAGTTAAAAACGCAGAGAGCATAGCCCAGAGCACATAGCAGATTCTTCATTCATGGTTCGGCGCCATGTGCTGGGCGCTTAGCGGATTACTTCCTTTAAAACCGCTTCTATCACTTTGGGAACCGATGCTCGAACCTCCGGAGAAAGTTCTGTTCCCCAGGAGATCTCCTTCGGCTGGATGCCGAAGATGACTACTTCCAGGGGGTATTGATCCAGGGCCTTAGCCAGTTTTAGAACTTCTAAGAGGCTGACGTCGTGTGCCGAGAACCTGGGGCCGCCTTTCTCGTTGATTACCTCTTCGGGGGTAAAGCGAACAATGGCTCCCGGGTCCAGGTTCATATCCGCGGCGTCGATCAACAGCACTTTGGAAGCTCCCGGGAAAAAATCAAGAAGTCCGATTCCCGCCACCGCACCGTCATGAACCTCAACCGCTGAAGACAGGTCCCTTTTTTGCAGCTCTTGGGCCACGTGGACTCCTACCCCTTCATCTTTGAGCAGCAGGTTGCCCACCCCGATGATCACGATTTTCCCGGCCGGTCGATTGCAGGGCAACCCATGGCTGATCATCTTATCTTGTCCCCCTCAAACAAACTTCACCTTCAGGAGATGCGTGGAACAGGAGATACAGGGATCGTATGCTCGGACCAGCATCTCCAGCTTTAAGCGGATCTCATCCTGGGGTTGGCCCAGGATCTGGGGAAGTAAAGCTTCCATGTCCTTCTGGATATTGGCATGGTTCTGGTTGGTCGGGATGATGCAATTGGCCTCGCAGCAGACCCCGTTCTTGTCGTACGTGTAATCATGGAAGAGAATTCCCCGGGGCACATCCACGGCTCCCACGCCCCTGCCGGCTTTCAAAAGAATTCGCCGGTCCTCTTCCTTCAACTCTTTGTCTAAGACTTCATCAATCAGGCGGATGGACTCGTCTACCGCGTGAACCGCCTCCACCACCTGGGCCACGGTATTCATGAAAGGATTATAGCAAGGGGCTTTCAACCCCAGCTCGGCAGCCGCTTTCTTGGCCCTGGGAGAGAGCTGCTCATGGTTGTTGTTGAACCGGGCCAGGGCTCCCACCAGGTAGGAATCGCGCACGTTCTTCGTATATTTGGCCGTAGAGTGGGGGACGAGATATTCATTGGTCCAGTTGCGGTAGTTGACCACCGGGGTCGTCCCGGCATCTGTGGAGGCGATGACTCCATCATACAGGGCGTACTCTTCCTTCGATTTCAAGGAGATATATTCAGTCTCCCGCTCGAATGCCGGAATCTTCAAAGTCT
>CAYQWO010000004.1:22500-25690 GCA_964421095.1 uncultured Syntrophaceae bacterium | reverse complement strand
GAAATCCGGCGCAGCCAGGAAGTAGGAATGGAGTACGTGGCTTTGCAGGTTCTCTCCCTGCATGAGGATACGCCGCAAAAGCCGCGTCTGTTCGGAAATCCTTACGCCCAAAGCCGCCTCCGTGGCCTGCAAAGAAGCCAGCGTATGGCCAATAGAGCAAATCCCGCAAATACGGGAGGTAATATGGGCCACCTCCAGGTAACTGCGCCCCCGGACGAAGGCCTCAAAGAAGCGCGGGGCTTCCACCACCTCCCACTTGCATTCCTCGATCTTTCCTTCCTTGACGTTGACGACGATATTGCCATGACCTTCGACGCGGGTCACATGGTCCACGTTGACGTTGATGTTTTTCATTTGGCCACCTCCGAGTATCCCAGGAAAATGCGAAATTGACCGATCGCTTGTTCCACGGTGAGGCCGTACTTCTGCAGGACCTCCTTTTCCGCATTGGTATTCGGGTCGGGCACCAGACCCCGGCATCCCGCGCAGTTATCCCGGTAGGTGGGACACCAGGCGCCGCATCCGGCGCGAGTCACCGGTCCCAGGCAGGTCAAACCCAGGTCAAAAACGCACACATTGCCAGCCCGCTTGCATTCCACGCAGACCGGGTACGTGGGGATCTCCGGCTTCTTGCCCATTAAGAGGGATTTGACGACTTTTAGGAATTCTGCCTTGTGAATAGGACAGCCGTAGATATAATAATCCACCGGGACCACCGCATCGATCGGCCGGGCAGCGAAGGTCTCGTACCAATCCGCCTTGTCCCTATAAACATATTTTCTGACCTCATCGAGGGGCTGAAAATTTTTCAGGCAGTTTACCCCGCCGATCGTGGCGCAGGCCCCCAGGGCCACGAGGACGGCCGCCTGTTCGCGGATCTTCTTGAGACGGGGGATGTCCTTTTCCCGGGTGATACTTCCTTCCACAAAGGCGATGGCATAGTCATCGCTCTTCTCGGTCATGGCCTCCCGAAACTGCACGATATCCACGGCGCCGACCACGTCGAGCATCTCCGCCTCCAGGTTGACCACCTGGAGCTGGCAGCCTTCGCAGCTGGCAAAATCGAAAAAGGCGATTTTCGGTTTCATCAAATGGCCTCCTTTAGGTGCTTGATCTTGGCGTAGCTGAAAACCGGCCCATCCTGGCAGACGTACACATGGTGTATCTGGCAATGGCCGCACTTGCCCACCCCGCACTTCATCCGCCGCTCCAGGGAAACAATGATCTGGTCATCGGGGATACCCTTAACCTGCGCTTCCAGGATGGCGAACCGGTACATGATCGGCGGGCCCACGATGACGGCCACAGTCTTCTTGGGGTCAACGGTAATCTTGGGAAAGAGCGTGGTGATGACGCCCACGTTCCCTTTCCATTGCCCATCGGCCCGGTCGACTGTCTCCCAATACTCCATCTCCTTGCTCATCCGCCACTTGGAGAGCTCGTCCAGGAAGAGTTGCTCAGCCGGTGTCTTGGCGCCAAAGAGGACAAGCACCCGCCCGAAAGCCGACCGGTTGTCCAAGACATAGTTAATCAGGGAGCGCACGGGGACAAGCCCAATGCCCCCGGCTACGAAGAGAATGTCTTTCCCTCTCAACTCCTCCACAGGAAATCCCCGGCCAAAGGGGCCCCGGATCCCCAGGGTCGCTCCCCGGTCCAGGGTATGCAAGGCCTTCGTCACATTCCCCACGGCCCGAACGGCCAGTTCGAAAGAACCCTTTTTCGTCGGGGAAGAGGAGACCGAGATGGGCGCCTCCCCAATGCCAAACAGAGAAACTTCTACGAATTGCCCGGGTTGATGTCCCAGCTCCTGGCCGCTTCCGAGTTTAATCTCGAAGAGCTTCTCCATCTTGGTCAGCTGCTCCGTCCGGACGATCTTCGCCAGTTGGGGCAGATAAATCGAGGTTGGCTCGCGCGAGCCCATCTGAACCTGTGCAGCGGTCATCATCATTTGCCCTCCTTTAACCGGTTGAAAATCTCCACGGGGTTGGCGATGTCCGGCAGACAAGCGGAGGCGCATCTCCCGCACCCGACACATCCATGCTCCCCGTATTTCTCGTAGATATATTTCCCTTTGCGGAAGATCCGGTGGCGGATCCGCTCCGCCCGGTTTTCCCGGAAATTCTCCCCAGTGGCTACCTTGGCGAACCCGTCCAGCAGGCAGCCGTCCCACAGCCGGAACCGCTCCCCCTCGGATAAATTCAGGGCCATATCGTCCTGCACGTCAAAGCAGTAGCAGGTGGGACAGACTAAATTGCAGGAGCCACAGCTGAAGCATTTCTCGGCTAACTCCGCAAAAAGCTTGCTTTCGGCATGATCGGCCAGCAGCTTGGGCAGTTCCTCGTAGGGGGTGTTCACGGTATTCAAGGAAAACATATAGGGTATTTTCTCTTGGATCTCGGCCCGCTTCCCGATTTCTTCTTTCGTGGCCGCTCTGGAGACCGCGTGCTTTTCCAAAAGGGCCTGCCCCTGGTTCGTGCCCACCGCCACCACGTAACTCTCCCCGATGTCCGTCAGCAGAAGGTCAAAACCCTCCTGGACGGTGGCCGAGTTCATGGATCTACAAAAGGCATGGGTCGAGGACCGTTTGATGTCCACGCCGATGATTACCGTATCTTGCCGTTTCCTTAAATAATGCTCATCCCGGTTAGCGTCGGCAAAGATCCGGTCCAGTTGAGCAATGGCCTTAATGTCGTAAGGATGAACTCCGATAACGGCTAAAGACTGGCTGTCCAGAACTGGCTCACAACTCACCGACTTCCCCGTTTTAAATTTCAACAAAGTTTCCCGAGGAGGGAAAAGGAATTTTTTCGGGGAAAGGAGGGTCACGTCGTACTCCAGGCACAGCTGAGAGGCAGCTTCCAGGGGCGCAAACTCGTACTTTCCCTCTACTTTCTCCCGCACCCCCACCACCTCCATAGCCTGGATCAGGCTGTCGATGAAAGGTGGGAAGTTCTTCTTCTCGATGGCTCGAAAGGTCATCTTTTCCTCCTTTTGCGGTAGTCTTTCATCCATCATCTCACCGCAGAAGACGAGCAGGGGCCGAATTAATTTTTTCGCATCTCAAATCCTAAATGCGAATATCGAAATCCGAAACAAACCCAAAATCCAAATGACCAAAACCGGAATCAGGACAATGTTTGGTAATTTGAATTTTGAACATTTGAATTTGTTTAGAATTTCGGATTTAGAA